>JAYEHE010000041.1:0-5633 GCA_034659415.1 Candidatus Zixiibacteriota bacterium
GGTTGAGGAAATGCCTACGCCACTTTATCCAAAATTGAATGTCTATGGAGCATCTATCAGAGGCGTTCTGGCAGGAGGAGTTGTTTGGCTTGAAGGTGGTTACTATGATTCCCGTCAGGATGCGGATGGCGATAACCCATATATGCCTAATTCAACTATCCAAGGGCTATTTGGTTTCGGGCGCCAGATTGCAACAAACTTGACGGCAAATATTCAATGGCAAGTTGATATGATGTTGGATTATGATTTTTATGAACAGCAACAAATTGGAGCTGGAATGTATGTTAGAGATGAAACCAAGCATATGTTGACATCCAGAATTACAAAACTATTATATGATGAACTTATTACATTATCAGGATTTGTTTTTTATTCACCATCGGAAGAGGATATGTATATTCGCTTGTCAACTTCATATAAATATACTGACGAAGTTAGCCTTATGGCTGGTGCCAATATTTTTGATGGTAACTATCCGGCTTCTGATTTTGGAACATCTATGTTAAATGACAATTTGTACCTTAAATTAACTTATGGATTTTAACTTCGTTTTTTACAAATAGGAGTATAAATTTGAGCTTAGAAAACTCGATTCGAATGATAGCTGGACTGGTGGTATTGTTTTCATTGGCAATGTCAATTTATGTTTCTGAGTACTGGTTAATTTTAAATGCTTTTGTCGGTTTAAATTTACTTCAGTCTTCAATAACTAAATTTTGTCCTGCTGAGATAATTATGCAAAAACTGTTTTTTTCTAAAAAAATAGAGATTATTGACTAATTAATAAATATACAAGGGCGGAACTCCGCCCTTGTTCTAATTTCACCCAAAATAATCCGAATAGTCCAATCAATTAATCTTTTTTAATGTAAATAACATCGAATAGTAAGTAAATTAGTTAGTAAATAAAAAAATACGGAGATTGATATGGCTTCTAAAAAAATCCACAAACGTGGTCTTACGTCGTTTTTTACTCTTTTTGGATTCTTAATAATGTCAGTTACTGGGTTGGTTCTATATATTGTACCAGCAGGAAGAATTGCTTATTGGGTAAACTGGGAAATAATAGGAATGACAAAAACCGATTGGGGTAACATTCATATTCTTTCGAGTATTTTGTTTATTATTGCCGGTGGTTTTCATACCTACTTCAACTGGAAACCATTAATGAATTATTTTAAAGATAGAGCAAGAAAAAGCGTAAAGCTTCGTCGCGAATTAGCTATTTCATCAGTTTTATCTGTCTGGATAATTATTAGTGCAATATGGCTTTTCCCGCCTCTTTCCTATTTGATTGATTTTAACGAGTGGGTCAAAGACAGTTGGGTTGTGCAAGATGAATACGAGCCGCCATTCGGTCATGCCGAACTACTTTCACTAAAGATTTTTACAAAAAAAATGGAAATTGATATTGGGGAAGCTACTCAAGAACTCAAGGCTAATGGTTTAGTATTTGAAAGTGCTGAAGAAACTCTGGAAGATATTAGCAAAAATAATAATACTTCCCCGATGAACATTTATCTCTTAATCAAGAAATTTGAACCAGCTCCGGAACCGGAAAAACTTGACACTTATACACCTGAATCAATTGAGATTGAATTTTCCGGAACCGGTTATGGAAACAAAACTATCGGATCAATCTGTGAACAACTTGGTCTTGACACTTCTTTAGCTATTACACGGCTTACGATGGCTAACATACCACACAATCTAAATCAAACAATGAAAGCTACTGCAGAGACAACCGAAATAAAGACGATAGAAATTATGAAAATACTTTTGATTGACGGATACAAACCTGAATAATGAACTTGCTTTGTTATTCCGAGCGGAGAACCATAGAAAACTCCAACCTCAATATCCAAATCAAAGTTTGGGACAATAATAGCAATATTCTTCAATGAGATAATATGCATAACAGAAAATAAATTCTGATATTTGCAATTTTCATTCGTTGTTTGTATATTATAAATAGGAGAATATGTTATGCGAAAAAATATAGTTTCTATTATTTCTGTTATTTTAATTCTATTTTTAATTCAGTTTATAAGTTGTTCCAACAATTCAACCGGACCAAACACAACTGTTTATAAAAAACTTTGGGAAAGAGCATCAACGTCTGGATATATTATGGAACAAACATTACAGTGTTTTTGCCCAAATGGCGGCCGTCAGGCAAAGCTTATTTTTTACAATAACGATCAAATTGTATATGCTATTTACACTGACACCAACGAAGAAATTTCTGAAAACCAAATAAGCAGATATAAATCTATTGATGAGTTGTTTGAGTTTATCGATGATATGAAAAAGCGTAATCCTTATAAGCTCGAAGTTGAATTTGATTCTGATTTTGGTTACCCGACCCGAATTTATGTTGATCAGGAAAAGATGATGGTTGATGAAGAGTTTGGTATTATTACGACAGTATCTATTATGGGTAAAGATTAAAAATCTTCGGGATTAGTCGGTTCCACCAAGACAGATTTCTCCCGCTCAACTGTAACCAGTCCTGCTTTTGCTTTTCGCGGTTTCCGCACATATTTCTTTTCCGTATAAATTACCGGTACCAATGAATTTTTTCTAGCTTTGCTATGAAAAGCGGCAACAGCAGCGGTTTGTTCAATTTCCAATTTTGATGGCACAAATTGTTTGTTGGGGAATTTTATAACCACATGCGACCCGGGGCACTGTTGGGCATGGAACCAGAGTTCATACGGCTTGGCAAACTCAAAAGTTGTTCGGTCATTATCTGAACCATCCCGCCCTACAAAAATAGTCAAGCCGGTTGAAAGTTGATATTCTTTATAGGGTAGTCGTACCGGTTGTGCTTGTTTGACTTGTTCTTTGGGGAGAAGAGATTCTATTTCTTGTTTATATTTTTGTGATGCGTTTTCAAAATTGTCTTCAAGTTCTGAATAAATAATCTGATAATTTTTTAAATCATCTTTTGATATTTCAAGTCGCCTTTTCATCAATTCCAATCCTTCACGCCCTTTGCGATGTTTTTTGAAGTAAATTTCGGCATTCTCCGCAGGCGTTTTTGCCGGTTCAAGTTTGATTGTAATTTTTAAATTGGAATCGTTATAGATGTCATCTAGTTCAATTTTTTCTAAACCTTTTTTCATGGAGCCAATGTTTATCTGAATAAGTTCGCCATACTTTTTATATTGTTCATAATCTGCGGCATCTTTGATATCGGCTTCAATATTTTTAATTCGTTTCTCAATTTTTTTGATAGCTTTTTTGAAAGCATCAATAACAATTTTTTTATTGTCTTTTTTTTCGACTGTTGAATGCCTGTTAAGAGCCATCTCCATCACTGCCAAAGACAGCGTTTTGAATTTGTCCGGTTGAGTTTCGACCGATGACAATTTGAACGGGTAAGCATCATAATATCCGTTAAAATTATATAGATAGCCTTTGTCAGCATTTATAAACAATTCATAAATATTGTTAAATGTTCTTAACAATCGTTCAATATCATTATCAGTTATTTCGTTTGTTTCTCTGATTTCCAGATCAGCTCGTTTTGCTATTTCTTCGGATAGTCTTCGACTGCACCCTAAAATATTTTTTTCAATAAGATAATTTATGGGTATATCAGATTTATTTATTATCAATTCAGATAACTGTTTAGATTGTATTTCTAACGGGTTCAATTTATCTTTTATTGGAGGGATGGAATAAATTTCTTTGTTAATATCTTTTTTCCTCAACGTAGCAATTTTGACTTGATGTTCATCGAGTAGCCAGATATTTCCATTTGGTCCCAATCCTTCGCATGCGATGGATGCTTTTTTCTTATCGATATTGATTTCCAACATCAAAATACGGTCAAAATTAAATTGAGTAACATTTTCAATTATGGCATTTTCAAGTTTGAATATTGGCCATGGTTTTTCTCTGGTTTTCATTTTTATTTTTGATGCCGGGACAAGGTAAAGTCCATGTCGTGTAGGATGATATGAAAAAACCAGTGCGTTGGTTTTGTCTTTTTTTATAAAAAAGATAGCTGTTCGCTCTTTTTTATAAAATTCTGTATTAATGATTTTTCCGCCGACAATTTCTTTTTGTAATTGCCTAACTAAAGCCGTAATGTGATAAGCAGTTTGCATGAGTGGAATATAACAAATTTGAGTAATTAGAAAACTTAATAAATTTGTTTTTCTGCAACAATTTCAGTTAATAAACGTTTAATATTATGAGTCTTCATTGACGAAGGTTTTCTGAGTTCAGGATTAGTTACCTACTCTCTTGTTAAGGCGACAAACAGGGATGATTTGTCGCCTTATGTATATATATTAAAAAACGGCGAGTTTATAGCTCGCCGTTTTATTATTATTAGGACAGATTGTTCCAATATATTTTATGCTTTAGGACCAATCATATTTTCCGGTCGCACAAATTTATCAAATTCCTCTTCAGTCAATAACCCTAATTCGATAGCTGTCTCTTTTAATGTTGTGCCATCGGCATGTGCCTTTTTGGCAATTTTTGCCGCATTATCATAACCGATATGAGGGTTCAGGGCAGTGACCAGCATGAGGGAATTTTCAAGGTTCTTTTTAATATTTATTTCATTCGGTTCAATGCCAACAGCGCAATTGTTATTAAACATTTCACAAGCATCAGCAATAAGTCTTATAGATTGTAATAAATTAAACGCCATGACAGGTTTAAAAACATTCAATTCGAAATTGCCGGATGCTCCACCAACATTAACGGCAACATCGTTGCCAATAACTTGTGTACAGACCATTGTCATAGCTTCCGGTTGAGTTGGGTTAACTTTTCCCGGCATAATTGACGAACCTGGTTCGTTAGCAGGGATAGAAATTTCCCCAATGCCACAGCGCGGACCAGATGCCAGCCAGCGGACATCATTTGCAATTTTCATAAGCGAACAAGCCAGAGTTTTCATCACACCCGATGCTTCTACGATAGCATCATGAGCCGCTAAGGATTCAAATTTGTTGGGAGCAGTGATAAAATTTTTGCCGGTAATAGTTGCAATCTGTTTAGCAACTTTGACAGCAAATTCCGGATGAGTATTCAAGCCGGTGCCAACAGCAGTACCGCCCAGTGCCAGCGGATAAAGACGTTCCAGACAGGAATTTATTCTTTCCAGTCCCAGCGTTAAAGCTTGGGCATATCCTGAAAATTCCTGTCCGAGTGTTAGCGGAGTAGCATCCATTAGATGAGTCCGGCCGATTTTAATAATATCTTTAAAATCTTTAGATTTTTTATTAAGAGTATCGCGAAGCTGAGTTATCATCGGAATCAAACGCCGGTGAATTTCTTCAACCGGGGCAATATGCATAGCGGTTGGGAAAGTATCATTCGATGATTGAGCTTTGTTGACATCGTCATTCGGATGAATAGGTTTTTTACTGCCCATTTCACCGCCGGCAATCTCAATAGCTCTGTTTGAAATAACTTCATTGGTGTTCATATTAGTTTGAGTGCCGGAACCGGTTTGCCAGACAACCAGAGGAAAATGATCATTGAGTTTACCTTCGATAACTTCATCTGCCGCCTTTACAATTAGGTCGCCTTTTTCTTTGGGAATTGTTAAAAAAGCCGCCGCCCTGGTAAATATGGAATTGGGAACTCTTCCCAAAGAAAAAGGC
>JAYEHE010000042.1:0-20412 GCA_034659415.1 Candidatus Zixiibacteriota bacterium
GCTTGAATGAGTGATTCAACATTACCTATCACAGTATCAGCTTCAAAAGTTACATCAATTGATTGTAAAGCTGTTGGCTGACCATTAACGGATGTATCAGTAGTATCCTGATAATAAAGGTTAAAGGTATAAGTACCATCGGCATTAACAGAACCAGCAGTAGCAGCACCAATGAAACCTGTAGTTACCGTTGAGCCAACGGTGGCAGCAGCTGCAGAACCGGCAACTTCTAAACCATTATTCCAGGCATCCAAAATCTGCATGGAACTACCTGTTTTCTTGGCAACATCAGATGATTGAACGACATCAACGTTGTGAGTACCTTCAGTAATATTCGTCGGGTCACCATCACTGTTTGCCAGAGAAATACCATAAGCAGTGGTGTTAAGAGTAGCAGCCGCGTCTGCGGTTTTTACTGCACTTAATGAGTAATTACCGGTTTCGAGATTTGAACTTCGAACAGAAACATCTGACGTATTGTCTGAAGTTATAGCGGCAACATTTTCTTTGGTACCATCAAGAAGTTTTTTGGTACCGAACTGGGTGTTAGCAGCAATACGATCAATAGTCTTGATAGCATTAGTTATTTCTGCTTGGTCAGCAGCCAACTGGTCGGCATCATTGAAGCCTTCGTTAGCGGCATGAATAGCCAGTTCTCTCATAGAAACTAACAGGTTGTTAATTTCTGTTAAAGCACCTTCAGCAGTTTGAATCATACTGATAGATCCTTCTGAGTTTTCGACTGCCTGATTTAATCCGACAATCTGAGCACGGAACTGTTCTGAAATTACCAGACCAGCAGGGTCATCAGAACCCTGGTTGATACGGAAACCAGAAGACAGTTTCTGCATAGATTTGGACAACGCATCTGATGTGTTGACCAAATTACGGTGTGCATTCATTGCAGCAAGGTTGTGATTAATACGAAGTGACATTTGTCATTCCTCCTTGAGAATCTTGAGAGTTTCCTTACTCTCTGTTTCTTCTATGTGTTTAGTTAATTTCATTTACACATTAACATCACATCCATGTGCTATACTTAAGCAGAAACGGTCCAATTATCTGCCGTATGATTCAATCGCCCTCCATTTTTTTAGTTCAACGTTACTCATAAATTTATTTATCCTTTTGTTTTTCTTATCATTAAACATCGGCATAAATATTTACAACTTTACCGGTCATTAGCGGATAAACAGACTATTTTTTGTATTTCAATTTATTATTTTTTGAGTTTGAGTAGTAATCTGCTCTAATTCTTTTAATCTTGCTCTTACCGGTTTATAATCAGGGTTTAATTGCAAAACTCTCTTGTAACCTGTTATCGCCGCATCCCCTTGTCCCATAAATAAATAACAATCCGAAAGAGCAAACAAAATTTCCACATTTTCAGGATTCTGGTTTAAAGCATGCTCATAGCTATCAATTGCAGAAAGGAAATCTTTATTCTCCATTTGAATATTCCCCGTAAGTATGTGTATGTCAACATTATCCGGATTTTGTGTTAAATATTTCTGTAATGCAGAAATAGCTTTCTGTGGTTTTTCCATCTTTATATAATTAATGCCTAAATTTAAAAAAGTTGAAGAATCAGCATTATTTGTTTCAATAGCCATATTATAATATTTTTCGGCTAATTCATATTTTTCTAATTTTAATTCACAATTACCAATATCATTTAATATTTGTGGTGATTCTGGAGATTGTAATAATGCTAATTCATAATATTTTTCAGCCTCTTTGAATTTATTTAGTTTAAAACATATATCTGCTAATTTAGTAACTAATTCTAAATTATCTTTATACTCATCTATGTTTGTATTTAGAATGTCATAAGCTTTTTCATAATTATTAGTTGACGTATAAAAACCTACAGCTTGTAATTTTAATATTTGACTGGTTTGGTCTATTGATAACGCTTTTGAATAATTCTCATCTGCTAAATCATTTTCCCCTTGTTTCTGATATAGATTAGCCAAAGCGGCAAAAGTCATTTTTTGTGGGTTGTCTTTTTTAGATTCTAATAATAAATATTTTTCTGCTTCAATTAAATTGTTTTGAGATAAATAGAGTCTGCCAATTTGGAAAGCTGTATCAAGGTAATCTGGTTTAGAATCAATTGCTTTTTTATAATAAATAATAGCTGATTCAATATCTTTTTGAATTTCATAAATATTCCCAAGAGCAAAATAGGCTGTTTCCGGTGAATTCAGATGATACAAAGTTATAGGGTCAATTTCCCTATGTTCGTCATAGTTTTTTTGGGATTCAAGAAATTCTTCATATTTCTTTATTGCTTCTGGGTAATCTTTATTTTTCACAAAAATATGTCCCAGTAGCATGATTGGGTCAAGATAATTTGGCTTGTGCCCTAAAGCTTGCTTGGCATATTTTTCAGCTTCATCATATTGTTGAGTGTAAAAATAAGTCCAGGCTAATTGGTCCAAAGCCATCAAATGAATACATCTTACAGCTTGCCCATTTGGAATTGTTAACTCAACAGCTTTTTTAGCTGATTTTATAATCTGAGGAGCATAAGTTTCTATATCATCAAATAGTTTTCCCCGAAGTAACTGAGCATAATTAAACCATGCAAATGCAAAATCGGGATGGTCTTCGAGCTGTTTTTCCAAAAGTGTTTTTGTTCTGATGAATTTATCTTTCATCTTATCTTTTGATAAATCATATCCGAGATGTTCAAGAGAAATCGGGGCTCTTTCAATAGATAAATTATCAGGAACATATAATTGATTATGAACAATACCTTCATATTTGAATCCTAAGCCACGACGGAAAAAACGAGTCGAATTAACCGATGTAACTTTCAATCCCGTTTCCTTATAGCAATTGAAAACATTAATAGCAATAGCATTAACTTGATCATTTGAAATTGTTTTAAGTAATCTTGGAATGTCATTAGCATCTATTCTTTCATCAGCATCAATAATAAAAATCCAATCCGAAGTTGCTTGCTCAATGGAATAATTTCTATGTTTGGAAAAATTCCCTTCCCATGGTTGATGGAATATTTTCGCACCATACGACTTAGCAATTTCTATCGTTTTATCATCCGAACCAGTATCAACGATAATTATTTCATCCACCCAATCCCTGATTGAATCAAGACATCC
Source organism: Candidatus Zixiibacteriota bacterium (assembly GCA_034659415.1). Lineage (GTDB taxonomy): Bacteria > Zixibacteria > MSB-5A5 > GN15 > FEB-12 > QNAD01. Next base: position 3,129 of record JAYEHE010000042.1, read on the forward strand.
CGGCAAAAGCTCTTCTTCATTTTTCACAATCATACAAGCAGAAATTGTCATATTATCTTTGTGAATTCCCAATAATGATTCAATTTCTTTTGAATTATTATTTTGATTTAATGCATCTTCCAAAAAAGAGATAGCTTTATTAGTATCTATTCTTTTTAAAAAATTTGCATAATGTTCAATATTTTTAATATAATTTTTATTAAGTTGATATGCTTTCTTATAATGTTTATCAGCTAAATCATTATTTTTTTTCAATTCCGAACAATATGCAATTATAAAATTAATTTCAGATTGATAAATTTCTTTTGATGATTCATAATCGCCATCGATTTGATTCAAATATTTTTGTGCGTTCATTTCAGCTTTATCATATTCACGCATCAAAAAATGATAATGTGACCTAATATAAAAATAATCTAACGTTCCGATTATTTTTTTATCTGCTATTTCTAAATCTGATTCCAGCTGAGTGAATTTTTTATTTTTGATTAGTTGTAATGACTTCTCAAAGAAAGAATCATTAAACTGAGGATTAAATTCTTTATCTTTTTTTTTGGTTTGTTCGAAATCCATCTCGAATCCTTAAGTTATTTTATTATTTTTTAAACTATTACTTCTTCTCTTTGAATAACTTCTGCTTCTTTTTCACATTCCACTGCATCCATTACGTTATAACATACATTATACTTTGAATTAACCAGAACTAATTGTTTCCCAAAATTATTTTCAGTATTAATTAAAATTGGTCCTTGGAGGTTTACCGACATTTCCATTGGGTCATCAGGTATGGTAGCAATCACATAGGTTTCTACTGACTTAATCTGATCAATTTCTAATTCAGCCAATTCAATTTTATTGACTTCAATATTATAATCATCCACAAGGACTTTCGGATTCACGACAATAAAACTAACAGAGCCTTCTTCGATTGCCTGCAACCACAAAAAAGGAAGCATTTCTTCGTTTTCCACAAGGCAGAATTTCGTAAGTGATTCAAATCCTAATATAGGTTTTATCATCGTAATAATTTTATTGTCAGGGACTTCAATTTCTCCGAATTTTTGGGTCATTAGTTTCATATTTGTTCCTTAGTTATTTCAAAAAGTTTAATAATGACGGTTGTATTATTTTTGCACTTGCCAAAAGAGATGCCTGATAGCTGTTTTCTGTCATAGATAATTCAGTAATGAGTTCAGCAAAATCAGCATCCTCAACTTCGGAAAGCAGTTTGGTAATGTTAAGATTTTGTTCGGTTATTCTTGTAGATGTCGTATTTAATCTTTTTGCTTTAGCACCTACTATTGAGCGACTATGCAAAAGATTTTGTATGGCATCGTCAAGATTTTTCTCCATCAGTTCTATTCCTTCACGGTCGTTATTTTCCAATGAGTGAATAAGAACCAACATTGATCCCATCATATCGGTTGAGCCAAACATGCCCAACTTTTTGGATAAATTACCTCCATCAGCATCTTCAATTGTTAAAGATCTGGTATTATCATTGTTTTCAATCTTTAAGCCGTCATTATTTTCATTGACAGAAACGGTAATATCAAGACCAGAATTGTTAAATCGGTCAAGAATGTCCTGCACTGTCACCAATGCCGGATCAGAAAGGTCAAAAGTTCGCGATGTTTCACCCTGCCAAATAACAATTTCATTCATATCTAAGCCTAAACGATTATTGAAATCTGAAAACAGAGTTGTATTAGTTAATTGTGGGGCAAGATTAACTCCATTGAAATCATTATGAAAAGTATCTAATAGTCCTAAATCCTCAGCAGTTGAACCACCAATTTCAGCAACTGTAAAATTATACTGCGGCCTTAGGTCCTGACCATTGAGAGTGGGATTGATACTTCCTAATATTCCCAAATCTGTGGCAACAGTTGTATCTGCAGAAAATTCCTGTGTTGTTAATCCAAGTGGTACTCCGTTGCTGTCTATGATATCCAAACCATTACCAGCCGCATTAAGTTGCATCGATACGTTTGCAAGCGAACCACCTGCGGCAGTCATATGATTATTGAAAATTGTTCTTATATCTCCAATAGTATTAGCTGTAGAAAAATCTATCTCTTCATAAACTCCGCCACCATCAGTTAAAACAACTCTACCGTCAGATAGATCTAATCCATACCCATCATTAATATCACTAAGAACGGTATTATCATTCAACAACTGGGGTATTGATTCATCAATATGTAAAGCTAAATTGTTTCCATCAGGACCTAACTGAGCCGTAACATTTGTAAATCCATCCGCAGTTAATTGAGTATTGATAGTATTAATTACATCTGCTATCGAAACATCAGCAGAAATATCAATCGTGGAAGTAATACCAAGGACATTATCGGTAATTGTAAAAGTACCAGTAGCCTGATCAACTCCCAGACCATTATTCAAATCGACTAATTGTGTATTATTACTAATACCTAAATCTATATCCGCCAAATCCTCATTACCGGAAATACTTTTCAGGAAAGTTTCAGAACCATTAAGACTTACATTCATCTTAGTTGATGTTTCTATCGGAAATTCAGTAACACCAAAATCACCATTATAAACTACACCGTTTGTACTAGAGGTAAATGAAACAGTGTCTGTTTTAAAACCGGAAAATATTTGATCTCCACCAAGAGTATCATTCCCAAATTTCACTACTTGTTCAAAAAGAGACTTAACAGCAATTGCAGTAATATTTCTCTGTTCGGCACTGGCGTGATCATCAGACATGAGAATTGCTTCTCCCTTAGCTGTTGTAACAATATCCTTTAATTCCGCCAATACATAATCATAGTTTTCCATACGAGTAGTTGCGATACTTATATTTTCTGAAAACTGTTCATTCTTGATAATTTCATTTCTATAATTCAAGTCACGAATAGTTCCGGTCGGGTTATCAGACGGTTTTTCAATTTGCCTTCCTGATGAAACCTGACTTTGCAAATTAAACATTTGCGACATGGTTCTCTGCATATTAAAAAGAACCCGGCTTGATATCATCTGATTGGTAACTCGCATGAATTAACCTTTCATCAACTAATAATAATTAGTTATTATCTCTTTTTCGCCTGTTATCGTTTTCAGAAGAATTCTTCTTATAATCAATATTCGTCATATTTCGGGATTCACTATCTTTGTTACTGATTTTGCCTTTAAGTAGTTTTACCATATCAGCTAAATCCTTCTTTAAAGATTTGGAAGCTTTTTTATTTTCTTCCTGAATCCTAACATAAACTTCTTCCCGATGAACCACCACATTACTCGGAGCATCGATTCCCAGTCTGACCTGACGGCCGCTAACTCCTAAGACCGATACTTTAATGTTATCACCAATGGTGATAGATTCACCTAACCTCCTTGTCAGAATTAGCACAAACCCTCCTTGGTTCTGACAGCTACTCTGTCACTTAACGCCCGACAATCCCCATACCGGAGATAACCGTATCCAAAGCCTGATCCATAGTAGTGATAACTCTTGCAGCGGCATCATAAGCGTGCTGTGATTTTATCATATTAGTCATCTCTTCATCTAAAGACACGCCTTCGACAGCCTGTTTTGAGGCTTCAACCTGGTTTACGAGCAGTTTATAATTATTTTCAAACGATCCGGCTTCTCGCGATTCTACACCCAGTTTCCCTACCAGATTATTGTAAAAATCACTTACTGAAGCTGAATTATTTACCATTATTTTTTTATCACCTAATTCATGCATAGCCAAAGCATTTGTTAAATCGCCAGGATTCACTTGGCCATACGCATCAAGAGAACTAGAAGCTGCAATTTTAGATGGATTTGCAAACAGCTCTCCATTAATTTTTATTGTAAAAGCATCATTAAAAGAATCATCGAAAAAATTTGTCCCTGTTGATCCATCTAATCCATACCCTTGACTGTGCTGGTTATTTACTTCGTTTATCAATGTTGAGGCTAATTCATGAAGGTCATCCAAGTAATCCGGAATGATTTCGTCTCTTACATCCATCAGTCCTTTTAGTTCACCGTTAGTATTAAGAAGTTCCTGAGAAGTATTTGACCATATCAAAGTATTTTTTGCCACACCACTTTTTTTAACAATATCGATACCAACTTCCATCTGATCCGGACCATCAACCAATGCCATTGATCCCATATAAACAATATAGGCACCATTATTTTTCTCAACAGTATTGACATCGACAAGTAACGAAAGCTCATCAACTAATCTGTCTCTGATATCGCGTAAATCATTAGATTTTGCGTTGCCTATTTCCTGTGATTGAATTTGGCTATTAATCGATGCTATTTCATTTGTATAGCGATTAATTTCTTTGGTGAAATTAACTAAATCTTTATCAATTGAAGTTCTAAGACTTTCAAGCTGGTTTGCTAATTGATGAAAACTGTTTGTCAATTCATTTGAAGTACTTAGCAAAGCGTCCCGTGCTGTTTGATCACCAGTGGCTAAATCTGCCCAGGCTGACCAGAACTCATTTATCTGTTCACCCAAACTATTATCAAAAGGTTCATTAAATAATGATTCAATTTGACTGAAAACTTTGGATTTGTATTGCCATTGCCCCAGAAGTTTATTGTCTTCCCTGAGTTGTTCCCCAAGAAATAAATCCCTAATCTGACGCACATCGGTAACTTCAATTCCTGTACCCAATGGTCCGATTGTACTAAGTTCCGGACTATGCGTTGTAACATTAACTCTTTGCCGAGAGTACCCTGGTGTGTTGACATTAGCAACATTATGACCAATTGTCTGTAAAGTAAACTGATGAGATAGAAGGGCTCTTTTACCTATTTCTAATCCTTGAAATAAACCTGGCATCACACTCTCCTGTCAACACCCACAGCATGGGTGGTTTGGTTATTAGTACCAGTATTGGAATATGTCTCCGCTGGACCGTTTACTTTTGAAAGCATATTCATCAGGCGTGAGATATATTCGCGAGATCTATTAACCAACATTGCATTCTGATTTCTTACATCAGAAATTTGATCATGCAATTCAAAGATAATTTCACGAAGCTGTGTCAATCTCTCTGCTTGATTTTGATCAACCAACTCAATCAAACGACTAACAGTTAAATCACCTTCGATAGAATTATTAATCTTTATTTGTTCGATTAATTTTTCCCGTTCCTTATTGAGTATCTGACTTTCAACGATTTTTTCTCGTTGTCTATCATTTATTTCATTAAGACCATTGGTATCGTTGTTGACCAGCTTATCGCGCTGTTGCTCAAGTAGATTGAGAAAAGATTCGAAAAGCGCAGCTTCCTTGCCAATTATTTCAACTAATTTGTTTATCATATCCTATATTCTCTAAATTCCATTTAGTAAGCTTTCTATCGGTTAATTATTTACTTACCTTTAGCTTTAATCGTTTCGAAGTGATCAATATTTTCCATCACTTTATTGACATAGGCTATCGTTTCCTTAAAAGGGGGAATCCCATCGTATTTTTCAACATTGCTTGGTCCCGCATTATAGGCGGCTAAAGCAAGTTTCAGGTCCCCAAATCTATTTATTTGCTCTTTTAGATATTTCGTTCCCGCCATAATATTCTCACGCGGGTTAAAAATATTTTGCACTTTCAATTCACCTGCAGTAGTATCAATCAACTGCATAAGACCTTTTGCTCCGGCTGGCGAGACAGCTTTTTGATCTCCGTTTGATTCGACTTTAATAATCGATGCAATAAGAGAGGAGTCTATCGCATGTTTTTTGCCTGCTTCTTCAATAATAGAACCGAATTGCCTCAAAATTGGATCAGTCTCGCTTTTATATTTCAGATTATCAAGTTCATGAAATTCTTTAACCTTGTCTGTTTTAGGCAAAGCTTGAAATTTTCGAGGTGACTCTATGAAATTTTTCTGATGTAATTTTATTGGTGTTCTTTTGGAATCATTAAGATTATTCGATATATTTACATTCGATTTCTCATCATATTCCGCTTCAATTATTCTTTCAAGCTGGTTATACAGCATCTTTGATATAGAGCCATTACCATCATTAGAGACCTTTTTTGATAAATGACTATCAAACATCTGTGTGAATATATCTTTACCATATCCGCCGGAGAAAGGTACTCCCTCAGAAAGAGAACTCTCCGGAATAGTTTTACGCATTGTCTTTAACATCTCATTAAAAACCATAGATTCAAACTCTTTGGTTGCTTTTTGAAGCCTTGCTTTTTCACCTTTTATAGAATTTGCTTTTGTCCCTTTAAGGTTCTCAAGTTGAGATGTATTCTCAACAAATGGCATTGTTTTTAATGAAATATCAGACATTACAGTATTATTAACTCCGCTCTTAAGGCTCCGGCTTGTTTAAGAGCCTGAAAAATAGCAATAATATCACGAGGAGTAGCACCAATCTTATTTAGAGCTTTAGCCACATCGGAAAGATAAACAGCTCTCTTAAGATGAACGACTCTGGCTTTTTCATCGTTAATATTAATCCGCGATTCCTGAGTGTAGATTGTTTCCCCTCCACTAAACGGCTCTGGCTGTGAAATTACAGGTTTAGATTGAATATCAACAGTAATTGTACCGTGAGCAATTGCTACCGGTTCGACTGTAACATGTTTACCTGCGACGATTGTTCCTGTTTTTTCATTTATTACAACTCGGGCATTATTATCCGGAACAACCTGAAGTTGACCAATGTCCGAGATGAATTTCATTCTGTTTATCTGATGAGACAGAGAATCAGGAACTACCAATTTGACTGTACCACCATCCATCGGATAAGCTGTCAAGCCATATTTAATATTTATTCGTTCTGCAATTCTATGAGCAGTGGTAAAATCCGGATTCGTTAGAGACAAATAAACCTCTCTATTGTTGGCATCGGGAGCTTCAACTCTATTTATAACTTTACCACCGTTTGGAACTCGCCCAACCAAAGTGTAATTATTTACAATTTTATTTCCTTCATCCACCTGAACATTGAAACCGCCAATTGATATAGGACCCTGAGCAGAGGCATAGACAACTCCATCTATACCTGACAAAGGAGTTAATAACAAAGTTCCACCCTGCAACGAAGAAGCATCACCTACCGATGAAACAGTAACATCAAAATACGAACCTTCCGTTTGAAAACTTGATGCTTTAGCAGTTACTATCACAGCGGCAACGTTTTTCACTTTCACTTTCTTGACATCAACCGTTAGCCCCATTCGTTCCATCATATTAACCAGTGACTGAGTAGTAAATTGCGTGCCTGTACCATCACCGGTACCATCTAAACCAATTATCAGCCCATAGCCTACAAGATCTATTTCTGCCTTATTCTGAAAAGAAGAAATATCTTTAATACGAACTTTGGAAGCATCGGCTGGAGTAACAAATATCATTACTAATGAAACAATAAGGATTAATCCAACTGGAGTTATAAGCAAACTGTTTACTGATTTAATCATAACAACCTCCTTAGAACAGCCAGCTAAAAATTCTGGTAATAAGTCCGGGTCGAGAACCGGACTGTGATTGACCTTTGCCGGTAAAATTAATTTCCGCATCGGCAATTTGGTATGATTCAATCGTATTGTCCGATGATATATCTTTTTGGCGTACAACCCCAGTCAAGACAATTGTTTCTTTATCTCCTGAAATTCCAAGAGTACGCATACCTTCAATAATTAAATCACCGTTCGGTTTTATATTTGTAACAGTAACTGTCATTTTTGCCCGAAGGCTATTATTTCGGGAATTTTCACCTTTGCCGTCGAAACTATTTTTATTCGATGCATCAAACCCAAACAAAGGGATAAAATCGAGTGGTCCTGATCCAGGTCCACCCTGTGCTTCAACATCGGTTGATTTCTCAGATTTCGATGAGACCTGATTGCTCGCTCTGTTTTGCTCGGAAATAATAACTGTAATAACATCACCGATTTTATGCGCCTTTATATCGGTAAAGAGTGATTGAAATTGACCATACTCTTCACCCTTTACTTTTAGTGCAAAGGGGAGCAAAACTAAGATAAAAACAATAATAAGAATTTTTTTCATTTTGTATATCCTCTGTATTCCAATTACATATCAATAGCCACTGAGTGTCCATCGACAACTCGGGCAATGACTATTTTCCCTGAAGATTTATTTTTTACTTTTATATAATCTCCGGCACGTCCTTCCTGGAGTACCTTGCCTACTGTGCTAACTTTAAATGCTCCCTCGATATATACAATTGCAACTTCCTCTCCCCTCTCTACATCGGGGAAAGTTTCCACTGAACCGGTAGTAATAATTTGCCCTTTGTGGATATTTCTTTCTGCTCTAAACCCTAAAATATTTTCTGTATTTGTAATTGCTTTTTCTCTCAGAGTAGTTACTTCCATCCTCTTGACATCAATCATTTCATTGGTGATTTCATCATTACGCGAGATTTTATCAATTGAGGTAACGACATTTGCAAATTTTCTTATTCTGGTTCTTATCTGAGAAGTTTCAATTAGTTTACTGCCCTTATAGATTTTCACTAAAACAGAATAAAGACCTATCGGTTCATTGGGAGTCAACGGAGAAATTATCAAATCAAATTCTGATAAATTTTTGGTTTTTATTTTATAAGTTAAAATCTCTATATCATAAAATTCAGAATCAAGATTGAATTCATTAAATAGACAATCGGTTATATATTGATTTCTGTTCTCAATAACTCCCCCATAACTAACTGAGAAAGCAAGAAATATTATTATGAGAAAAAATTTATATAATCTATCCATAATTCAATTACCTTTTCAGACTATTGGCAATCTGTGCCATATCTTCCGCAGTCTGAATAGCTTTTGAGTTCATCTCATAAGCTCTTTGAGCTACAATCATATTCACCATTTCATCTACAACCTTAACATTCGACATTTCAAGATAACCCTGATCAATCTGTCCCATTCCGCTTTGGGTTGGTATATCGGTTATTGGATCGCCAGAAGCACCAGTAATTTTCAGCAAATTACGACCGACAGCATTTAGCCCGGCAGGATTGACAAATCTGGCTAATTCAATCTGACCAATTTGCTGAGGCGTATCCTGACCGAATTGATGGACCTCTACAATACCATCCACCCCAACTGAGATGGACGTAGCATCTTCTGGAACTGTTATTTCCGGTAATAGATAAAAACCATTGGAATTAACTACTCTTCCCTCAGAAGATAATTTAAAAGCACCATCACGGGTATAAGCAGTAGTACCATCAGGAGCCTGAATCTGAAAAAATCCGCCTCCTGAAATAGCTAAATCAAGCGGATTGCCGGTTGACGTTAAATCACCTTCGGAATACTCTCTAACTGTAGATGAAACTTTTGTTCCATATCCAATTTGGATGCCTGCAGGTGTTTCTGCACCTAAAGCTGAAGCAGTTCCTGCTCTTTTGACATTTTGATAAAGAACATCCTGAAATTCAATTTTACTTTTCTTGAACCCTGGAGTGTTGACGTTAGCTAAGTTATTAGCAATATTATCAACATTCATCTGTTGAGCCATCATCCCTGAGGCTGCTGTTCTCATCGCTTTAATCATCTTTACCTCCTATATAAAGAAAGCTAATTATCTCCCGCCCACCCTATCAAAGAGATTACCCAAAGACGCATCTTGGGCTTGGATAGATTTTGCATTAGCTTCATATTCTCTAAAAGAAATTATCATCTCAATCATTTCACTGACAATATCAACATTCGATGTTTCAAGATATCCTTGTTGAATGGTAGCGTTTTGAACTGGGATGGTTTCTACTTGTTCGGGAACTTTATAAAAAGAACCCCCTATTTTATCTAACTCGGTTAAATCATTAACTGTGACTGGCAAAATTCTGCCTACAGTCGATCCATCTGACTGGACTTCACCTGTACTACCGACTGTTACTTTACCATTACCAACTTCGATTGGTCCACCCTCTCCAATAAGCAAAGCACCACCAGGGAATGAAATCAGTCCGTCCTGATTAACTATAAAATTTCCGGAACGAGTTATAACAGAAGATCCATCATCCAACTGCAATTGGAAAAAACCATCTCCATCGATTGCAAAATCCAACGGGTTACCAGTTTTGTCAAAAATACCTTGACTGAAATCGGTAAAAACATCATTTACCATCGGAGTTTCCCAATCAGTTTTAGTTGGAATAGTTTTTCTTTCAGCACGGGTTAACTCTTGTGCAAATATGCGTTCTTTCTTAAAACCTGGCGTTGATGCATTAGCCAGATTATGGGAAGTCACTTCCTGTTTTCTAATTTTTGGCATCATTCCTGATGCTGACGTATAAATTCCTTTTATCATACTATTCCTCCACTATCTTATAAGCAGAGGCTATGCCAAACAGGAATTAGCCTTCTTATGTGCTGTATAGCATCGACTTACAGCCAAAACTTGAAATGATTTAATTAAAAAACGCTTAGTGTTTTGGAAGATTTTTCTATTTTTTAGGGAATTTATTTCTGATTTATTCTGCTTTTTTGATACCTGTAAAAAGGTGCATCGTCAGTATTTCGCCTGAATTTTTGATTTGAGCAGAACGGATTTCATAAACATGCATATATGGCTTATAGTAATCTATTATATCAGCTTTACCATCTTTGTATAATCTTAAATGAGCCGAATCATCATAATCAGGTACCGAACCAATAACAGTTGACCCGGGGCGAATATTTTTAATAACTGATAAATCATCGACATGTTCGAAAACTTCAAGAGCTATAACAGTATTATAATCATCTTCTCCAAAAGATTTTTTATCATAGACATTCCCCAGATAGAAATTTCCATCAGGTGATTTATCTTTACAGATATTAATTGCTTCCTGACTGAAATCAAAACCGTTATACTGCCAATTCTTCTCAATTATCAACCTGCCTAAATCACCTAACCCACACCCAAGTTCCAATACTCTTGGGTTATTAAGATTTGACAGAATATTTATAACTTCCTGATACAGCACATTATAATTTGCAGTATTATACCCATCTTTATATATCTGATCATAATAGTCAGCCTTCTTTTCCTGATTGCCGGTATATATCATAGTATTATCTTTTATTTAACCTTACTATGTTTTATTCTGGTTTTATTGATGAGCTTATCCATTGTTTCATTAAATTCTTTTTCGCCGAAATACTGGCCATTTGACTGTTTATATAAAACACAATCAGATTTATATCCGAAACATTCTAAATCCTCAGCCAAATAACATGAGTAAACATATGCACATCGTTTATTTTTTTTCGGTGCCTTTTTCTTTTTATCCATAGTAACCCTATCGTCATTTATCTTGAAAAATAGAGTGTTATTAGCGTTTTGTATGTAATTGACAATTTTTATGCATTTCTCTGCATTTTTCAGAAATAACATTTTTTGACTTGCAAAAGTTTCACTTATCCTTTATACTATAATGGAGCAATAAAATAGCTAATTAGTACATGCTTTTAGTTCATTCTAACTTGGTTTTATGACATATTATATTTTTTTCGTTTTTTTGCATCTATTTTGCTTTAAACAGATGTATAAAATAAGGAATTTATGAAAAAGATTATTTACATATTCATATTAGTCTTGGCAGTATCCCCTGTTTTGGGTGCAGAAATTATCGATGACCCTCTGGGAGCTGACTCGATAATAGTTGGGACAGCATATGCTGGACAATCAGGGAAAACAACCATACCAATTGATTTTTTCAATGATGAAGAATTGGGAGGAATAGAAGTAGTTGTTACCTGGGACAACCCAATTATAACATTAGATTCTTTTTCATTTATTGGCAGTCGGATTTCAAATTTGACATTTCGTGATTATAGTATTAATAATGACACATTAATAATTTACGGTTTTCCTATGAGTGAGCCGTTTATCAGCACCGGCAGTGGCTTGTTGGGTAATATTTATTTTTCATATACATATGATCAAAACCTTGGCTCGATAACAATTGACAGCACAACGACTGAAGACGGATATATAATACATTCCAACTTTTTCTCAAATACTTCCTCACAACAATTCGTACCAAGCTTCACAAAAGGAGCATTGATTTTTACCGATGTAACCTGTTGTATTGGCGATAGAGGAAATATCGATGGAAGTGAAATCGAGATGATTAATATCTCTGACCTTACATACTTAATTAAGTATTTTTTCCAGGATGGTCCAGCTCCAGTATGCCATTACGAAGCTAATGCAAATGGGGACCCATTGGAAGAAGTAAACATTATCGATTTAACTTATATAGTAGAATTTCTTTTTCAGGGTGGACCTCCCCCGAAACCATGCCCGTAAATCAGCGTTTATTTTTGAGCCTAAAATTATTCCCTGCAATTTCATCATTTTCATTGTTTTCCAACAACTTCAAATCATCAATATAAATTTCATGTTGCTTTTCTTTAAGCTTTTCTTGAATCTTTTTTTCTTTGGTTGCTTCAAGTAATTCAGATCTTTTTCCTTCTTCTTGTTTTCGCAAAGCACCCAACATTTGCTCACCAGAAAAACTGTTACGTTTGAGTTTTATCATATAACGTCCATAGACCAACATCTCAGCAACTGAAAGAGAACCTTTTAATTTAGTTCTCTGTTTCATAAAATTTTGATTTTTTTCTGATTCTAATGCAGATAGATTATTTTCCTGTGTTTGAACTCTTTGTAAAGAAAGAGCATGTTCTTTTTGTTTTTCTTTCTCAAAATGTTCTTTCATTTTGAGTAACGCTTCTAAACGATATTTGAATTTTTTCATTTATCTTGGCTCTCAACAATCATAATTTCTTTCAAACGATCAATAGATTCAGAATGGTCAGTGATTTCATAAATCCCTTGTTTGAAAAAATCATTGATTTGATCTATTTTCGAAATAGCCAAATCTATTTTAGGATTGGAACCTTTAACATAAGCTCCTATATTAATCAAATCTTCGGCTTCTCGATATATAGAGACAAGTTGTTTTACTTCGCCGACAAGATTAACATCTTCTTCTGATGAAATATCTTTAATTAAACGACTGATAGAATCTAAAACGTCAACCGCCGGATATTGATTCATCGAAGCTAATTTTCTGGATAACGATACATGCCCATCAAGAATTGATCTAACAGCATCTGATACCGGTTCATTAAAATCATCCCCTTCAACTAAAACAGAGTACATACCTGTAATAGAACCACGTTTTGTTTTTCCAGCTCTTTCCAACAACTTAGGCAATAAAGCAAATACTGAAGGAGTATATCCTTTAGTGGTAGGCGGTTCACCGATTGCGATTCCAATTTCTCTTTGAGCCATAGCTATTCGTGTTAATGAGTCCATCATAAGCAAAACATTTTTCCCTTGGTCGCGAAAATACTCAGCAATCGAAGTTGCAACCATAGCACCTTTTATTCTTATTAGAGCAGGCTGATCTGAAGTTACCGCTACAACAATACTGTTCTTCATTCCTTCCGGACCTAAATCTTTTTCGATAAATTCACGAACCTCGCGACCTCTCTCACCCAACAGTGCAATTACATTGACATCCGCCGATGATCCCCTGGAAATCATTCCTAACATAACAGACTTACCAACTCCCGAACCTGCAAAAACACCCATTCTTTGCCCTTGTCCGACAGGAGCCATAATATCAATTGCCTTAATACCTGTTCTTACCGGTTTTTCAATTCTTCTTCTTTGAAGAGCAGGAATAGGATCAGCATTAATTGATTTAGTAATTTTTGTAAATAGAGGTCCTTTGCTATCAATAGGATGCCCTAACCCTCCTAAAACGCGCCCTATCAGTTCATTCCCAACAGGAATTCTTAGCTGGTCGGAAGTAGAAGTAACAATGGCACCTGGTGATATACCATTGATTGCCCCCAAAGGCATTAACAATAATCTATCATCTCTAAAACCAACTACTTCTGCACTTACTTTTATACCAGTATCACGATTTTCAATAGTGCATAAACGCCCAATAGAAATAGCCGGACCAGCTGATTCAATAACTAATCCTACAACCTGAGTTACTTTTCCAAAATGTTTAATACAATTCAGATTTTGAATTCTCTCTGAATAAGATTCATAAGAGATTAAACTCACTGCTCTACCTCATCAGTTTTTAAAGTATCTTCAATTACTTCAAATTGTGATTCCAGTCGAGCATCAATATCACCAGTAGGCGTCTCAATGAAACATCCACCGAATTTCACTCTGGAATCAGCTTCAATTTTTAAATCTTTTATTACAGTTGAACCTTTAAGAAATTCATCAATGTTTTGCTCCAAAATCGGAAGGTGGCCAGGATTAACTTTAATTTTTAACGTAGAACGATCTACTAAAGAATCAATAATTCTCGCAATCATATTTATTGTTTTTTCCGGATCAATATCAATTGCATCATAAGTAACTTTTTTACTAATTTGAATGATAATATCAAGAACTTTCTGACGAGCTTCTTCAAACAGCGCTTCTCTTTGTAAAACGATGTCATTTATTGCTTGATTAAGCTGTTGTAGTACCTGCTCTGCTTTTTTAAGACCTTCACCTAATCCTTGCTTATGCCCCTGCTCAATACCTGCCTGATACGATTTTTGTTTTTCTTCATTGATTACTTTTTCAATTTTAGGGACTTCCATAATAGAAATAAATTTGGCACCATCAGAATCTGTTGTAATATTAACAAGTGGCAACAAAACAGATAAATTTTTCTCGACATCAGATTCTTTTTCAGTGTCAAGATGTTTATCGCCAATAAAAACTGTTTTTGTCGGATTCGAGAATTTAATAATATTAGACAATTATTTCCTCTTTTCCGCCACGACCAGAAATAATTATTTGTCCTTCTTCTTCAAGTCTTCTGACAGCCTCAACTATTCTTCCCTGTGCCTCTTCCACATCAGATAACCTGGTAGGTCCCATAAATTCCATTTCTTCTTCAATCATAACCGCTACACGCCCTGAAACATTAGCAAATATTTTCGTCTTGACTTCATCATTTGCGGCTTTAAGTGCCAAAGACAGATCTTTTGTTTCAACTTCTTTAAGCAATCTTTGGATAGACCTATCGTCAAGAAGGATAATATCATCGAAAACAAACATCATATTTTTCACTTCCGCCGCAAGTTCAGGATCGTCAGCTTCAAGAGATTGTAAAATATTTTTTTCTGCAGTAGTATCAATAAGGTTCAAAATCTCAGCTATAGCTTTTGCACCACCGGATATAGACACTTGTGCACTTCCTGATTGCTCAAAGTGTCCCTCCAATGTTTGTTCAATCTCTCTAAGAACTTCAGGTGAAATTTTTTCCATTGTTGCAATTCTAAGAGAAACTTCAGCCTGCAACTCTTGTGATAATTCTGCAAGAACTGCAGCTGCTTGCTGAGAATTTAGTTGAGTCAATACAAGCGATATCGTTTGTGGATGCTCATGTTGAAGAAAACCCGTTAAGTGCTTCGGGTCAATATCTTTTAACATCGAAAATCCACCGGCATTGATAGAATGCTCTAATTTACTTAAGATATCTTTTGCACGATTTAAACCGACTGCTTTTTCCAAAATTTCCTGCGCAAAATCTATACCGCCTTGAGAAACATAAGTACGTGCCATAAATATCTGATGGCACTCCTCGATAACTTTCTCTTCGATATCAGCAGGTACATCACGCATATTAGCAATTTCTACAGTTATCCTTTCAAGATCCTGCTCGTTCATTCCTTTAAGAACAAGTGCAGATACTTCCGGACCAAAAGCTACAAGTGCTGTTGCGGCTTTTTGAATTGGCGACATTTCTTCGTAATTTAGTTCCATATTAGTCAACCATCATTGTTTTTATAACTTTTGCTAGTTCTTCTGGTTGTTCTTTGGCAGTTTCCTGCATCTGATCAACCAATTTCGGCTTTCTTTTTACGGCAACAATCGGGGCTTGTTCTTCTTCAGGTTGTGCCGCCGGCATAGCAGATGCCCCACCCGACACCGATGCAGATGCAACAGTTCTTTCGGATGGTGCCGGTACAAATTGCCCCAAGGCTGTAAATAATTTTTTTGATTTCTTTTTGAAATATAAAAATGCAACTATCAACAGAAGCACGTAGCCAACTTTACGAGCAATATCCATATAAAAGTCTCGCATATACATTGAATCCAGAAGGTTTTGGTCAACCTCTAAGTTTTTCCTGTCAAAAGCGATGTTAACCATCTCAATTTGGTCGTTTCTTTGTTGGTCGAAGCCCACCGAATTTTTCACAATCCCAGCTAATCGATCAAGATCATCTTGAGGTCGAGGTTGATATATCTCTTCAATTACACCATCAGCATTTTCAACCGGAGCATATATTCCATCAACCATCACAGCAACAGAAAGGCGTTCAATCGTACCAACAGCATCTATCATGTGCTCTAATGTCTTATTTAATTCATAATTTGTTATTGTAGTTTCAGAATCTTCTTCATCATTTCGTTCATTATTTTCATCAGTTTTATCTGCCAGAGAAGCTGTTGATTTAGTTCTCTCTTCACTTCTTATAGATGGAGTATTTGGGTCATAAGTCTCACTGGTTCGTTCCAACTGGCTGAAATTCAAATCTGCTGTAATCCTGACAACAGACTTATCACGACCAAGGACATTGTCTAACATTGTTTGAGCTTTTTCTTGCAAATAGCCTTCAACCTGCTTACGGACATTAAGCTGTGAAGATGATAGCCCAGCAAGTTCATCTCTTTTTTGATCTGATGATAATAAATTTCCATCATAATCAATAATTGCAATATTTTCTGGTTTCAAACCTTCAACTGACGAAGCTACTAAATGGGTAATTCCATTTAATTGTCTTTTATTTAACGTGCCGCTTCCCTTTAGTTTAACCATAATAGATGCTGTTGCTTTTTTTTGATCATCTTTAAAGAGTCTTTCTTTTGGCATCGAGATATGAACTCTGGCGGCTTGAACCTCCCGAAGTTGCATTATCGTTTTAGTTAACTCTCCCTCAAGTGCTCTTCGAAAATTCAATTTTTGCAAAAAATCAGTCATACCTAAATTGTTCTGGTCAAAAATAGAGTATCCCATTTTACCATTGGACGGTAAACCTTCGGCAGCAAGATTAATCCTGGTTTTATAGACATCACCAGATGATACCTCAACTGTCCTACCTCCATCGGAGAGCTGGAATTGTATTTTATTTTCTTCAAGATAGGTAACAACCTCGCCAGCTTCTTCTTCGTTCAACCCTGTATAAAGTTTTGCATATGAAATATCATTGATCCATCCGATAACGAAGAAAGTACCTACAATGGTACCGGCGACAACACCAAAAAGCATCATGACCTGGCTTGGGGTCATACG
>JAYEHE010000043.1:0-5593 GCA_034659415.1 Candidatus Zixiibacteriota bacterium
TTTTAGTGTAAATAAATCCCTTGATTTTATCAATAAAAATGTTATAATCATAGATGATGTAGCTACTACCCTTTCTACACTTGAAGAATGTGCTAAAATTCTCAAAAAAGCAGGAGCAAAAAATATCTGGGGACTGGTAATTGCTAGAGGCGATCTATAACAAATATTAACCAATTAACCAGGAGAGATGCCGGAGTGGTTGAACGGGGCACCCTGCTAAGGTGTTAGGCCTTCACGGGTCTCGAGGGTTCGAATCCCTCTCTCTCCGCCAATGAACGAAGTGAGTTGAAGGAGAAGAGTGACACACTAATGTGTGTCACGTAGGGATGAGAAAATCGGAGCGATGTGTGAGTTGTCGCCTTCGGCGACAGGCGAACACCGCGAGATGGGGTCGAACAATATTTCCGTCAGGAAATATATGGGTGACCGAATCCCTCTCTCTCCGCCAAGATAACTAAGTATCGGTTGTGACCCGCCTGCCTCAAAAACGCTCAGATCACCTTGATAGAAAAATCGTCGACAACCAAAAAAACATCAGTGGCTTCTTACAAGTTACCGTTATTTTTTAGACACGCTCGTTCCAACAAGCGGATATTCCCATCCAAAACACGTTTCCCTATTTTCTAACTTGTGGAACGCCCTTTTGCAATTGGAATCAAGGCTAGCGTACTTCGTCAGTATCATTACCACTTCTTCCATGAAACCGCCGACAGTGCCGTCAGAATCATCTACGCCACCCGTGCATAATTTCTTGTCCAGCCGTAACAGCATATCCACCAACAGAGCCGCTGTTTGTTCGCTGATCGGCAGATCGGACACGATCTTGGTTAAGCGAGCGCATCCTTCAGAAAGTGAACCTTGATACGCGAACCAAACGCGAGACGGGCCACGATACGGTTTAATGTATCTCATAGCCACGATAATTGATTTTTTCACAGACGCTAGCTCTGTTTTTGATAACGCTTCAATCCGGTCGCTGCACGTGACTTCGATATATTGTTCTTTGTCTTCATCCGTTAACGGTTTGCCGTCTTTAACCGCATACAGAGCCACGGCTACCATATGCTTACACAACGTATCCCGCTGGCCAAGATAGCACTCGCAGTGGCCATAATCATGGTGGCGAGCTTCTACGGAAACTTGATACGGTTTCGTGCCTAAGACCACGGCTGTATAGGAGTAAACATCTTTATCAAATTGAGTTACCTTTCCCGCTTCATACAAATGAACAGCCCGTTCAAACGTTGCCGGGTTGCATGAAAACTTTATCTTGTCTAAGCTATAATGTGGCTCTAAAGGCATAGTTGTTATGATAATTTTCGATACCTCGTCGTCCTTCCCTGTCCAAGACGCTCAATTTTTTTTAATCGCAATAGAACATCAAGTGCTTGTGACACCGTTGGACGGGCAACACTGGCCACTTTAGCTATTTCCGCTGGCGATGCCTCTGAAACTTTTTCTAGGTACTGCCAAACAGCAATTTGCTTTGGTGAAAGGAGTTTCTCAATGTTTTCACGCGAGAGCAGTTCAATCGCCTGTTTTGATTGTTCTAAAATAAGATACAAGAAATACTTCAGCCACGGAGTGATGTCTTCTTTCTTGGTTTTAAACGTTGACTGGCTTTTCCGCAGTGCGACATAGTATTCAGCTTTATTATTCTCCACCAATTTTTCATGTGAAACATATGGAACGTACGCATAACCGCTTTTTAGCATAAACAGATTAGTTAGAATCCTTGCTAATCGCCCGTTGCCATCCTGAAACGGGTGAATGGCTAGAAATTCAATTACAAAATTTGCAATGACAATTAGGGGATGGATCTCTTGATGTTTTAAAGCTTGCTGTACCCATTCCACTAGTTCTTGCGTTTGTTTCGGCGTCAGATACGCAGGCGTTATCTCAAACATTATGCCGAGTGACTTTCCGTGATCATCAAACATCTCCACGCGGTTTTCGCCTTTTTTATATTCGCCTCTATGGCGCTTGTCCTTAACAACGTATTTTAATAATTCTTTATGGAAGTGTTTAATCGTACTTTCTGTAATTGGAATATGCTTCCATGAATTGAATACATTTTCCAAAAGTTCGTAGTATCCTTTTACTTCTTGTTTATCCCTATCCGAAAACTTTTTAGCGGACAATCCCCGCATAAGTTTCTCCACGTCTTCATCTGAAAGCTTAGCTCCTTCAATGCGTGTTGACGCACCACTGGACGTTACTAACACAGAACGTTTCAACCGACCAAGCGCTTGGGGATTTAATCTGGCACCGCCAATCCATTGACCTTTCAGCTGATCAATTTGATTGATCGTTGACCACAATTGTTGGGAAATATTTATAATTTGTTTATCTCGCTGATCCATATAATCTTATATATTAACTATATGAGATTATATATGATTAATAATACAGTGTCAATCTACTTTTTTACGATTGATTCTTAGCCAATAAATATGGTATTATGTAGAGTGGTGGCTCACTTAGTTTAAATATATCAATCTCCACACAGAGATACTTTCATTTTTCAGAGTCTAATCTTATAAATAAGTATAAATATAAACATGTTAAAATTTTACAATACCTTAACTAGAAAAAAGGATATTTTTTATCCCATCGAAAAAAATATTGTTAAAATTTATACCTGTGGTCCTACTGTCTATAATTATGCCCATATAGGAAATTTAAGTTCCTATCTTTTTTCCGATTTATTAAAAAGATATCTTAGATACTCTGGGTATAAAGTGATTGATGTCATGAACTTAACCGACGTTGATGACAAGACAATAAAAGCGTCCCAAGAAAATAATCAATCATTAAAAAAATACACAACTTTTTTTATCAATGAATTGTTAGCAGATTTTAAAAAATTAAATATTACAAAATCAAAAATTTTATGTAAAGCTACCGATCATATTAACGAAATGACCAATTTAATTGAAAAACTATTAAAAAATAAACATGCCTATAAAGCACCTGATGGGTCAATTTATTTTGACATTTCCAGCTTTAAGGACTATGGAAAATTTTCAAGGATAAAAAAAGATCAACTCAAAAATAATGCCTGTTGCAGAATAAATGGTGATGAATATAAAAAAGACGAAGCAAATGATTTTGTTATATGGAAAAAATGGAATAATAAAGATGGCGAAGTATTTTGGAAATCCAACTTTGGAAAAGGGCGTCCAGGATGGCATATAGAATGTTCTGCTATGAGTATGAAATATTTAGGGGAAACTTTTGATATTCATACCGGTGCTGTAGATTTAATTTTTCCTCATCACCAAAATGAAATAGCTCAAAGCGAAGGAGCAACTGGTAAACGTTTTGTGAATTATTGGATGCATCGCGGATTTTTGCAAATTGAAAATGAAAAAATGTCAAAAAGTTTTGGGAATGTCTATACTCTAAAAGAAATCCTTAGAAAAGTTTCTAATCCATTAGCATTTAGATACTTAATAGTGACCAGCAACTACCGACTTGGCTTGAACTTTTCATTCAAATCCCTTGAAACATCTGCTAATTCTCTTAATAGATTACAACATTTTATCAAAAAATTATCAGAAATAAATAATACAGAAGAAATTAATATAAAAAAAATTGATGCATATATAAACAATGCAAGAAAAGATTTTATAAAATCAATGGATGATGATTTGAATTCCGCCAAGGCTATTGCGAAACTTTTTGATTTTACAAAAAAAATAAATAACCTAATAGATAATAAAGCTATAGATGAAAAAGGTGCTAAAATGGTTTTAGTTTATATGCAAGAAATTAACAAAGTATGGGGCTTCTTAAAATTTGAAAAAGATAATATTAATAATGGCCTAAAAAAAGAAATTGAAAATCTAGTAAAACAAAGAGATGATTATCGTCACAACAATGATTGGGTAAATGCTGATAAAATAAGAGATGAATTATTAGAAATGAATGTAGTCATAAGAGATGATGACGATTCTACTAAATGGGAAATAAAAAGCAAATAATCTTGCCAAATATACTAAAAATATGATAACTTATATCATTGAATAATATTCAAGTAATTTAGGTTTTTTTACAGCAAACTACTGTTCAAAGAATAAAAAAACATATATACTAGTTATATCAAGATAAAGTCTTAAATATTTCAAGGAAAGGTATCAGAATTCCCGCTGTTGGCGGAACAAGGGTCAAATCTCGCCATATGGCCAGACTTCATCTTCTTTATAACTGAAGATATAATTTAATAAGGTGGGATGGCTGAGTGGTTGAAGGCGCTGGTCTTGAAAACCAGTAAGGGTGCAAGCCCTTCGTGGGTTCGAATCCCACTCCCACCGCCAAGACAACTTAGTACTGGAGCTAACGCCTGAGCTCTAGTAATAGCGGATAGATGTGTCCCACCACGATATTTATCACTGCAGGTAGAACAGCCGAAAGGCTGTTACTTCCAAACTCCATAACACACTTTCGTCGTGGCCCGCCTTCACCTGATGACAAAAACCAATTGCAGGCGGTTATGTCCCACCTTTTTTCGCCTCTAGTTAAGCTAATGTGGCGAGCAGACTCGAATATCTTTTAGTTAGTAGAAAAATTTATTTAAAACCCTTATAATACCTATGTAACTGGGGTACTTAACCTGAGTGTCCCGTCATTGAGCTAAATAATAATTATAAACACTATGGCCGATAACAACAATATTCCAAATGATCCTGGCAAATTACTAACTTCTTGGGATTTTCCAGAATTCCAAAAATATACTAGGTCAATAATATGGTATTTAATAATGGGACTTATACTTATTGGGCTTATTGCTTTTGCCATATCCACTCAAGGATATTTATTTTTAGGAATTATACTTTTGTATGTATTTATTTATTATTTAAGAGCAAAAAGAACCCCTCTACATCTACAAATACAAATATTTGAAGATGGAATACAAATTAGTGACAATACTTTTTATGAATGGAAAGATATAAAACAATTCTGGATTATCTACGAACCGCCAGAAGTTAAAAATCTATATTTAGAATTTAAAACTGGATTCAAACCATCTATTACAATCTCTCTAGAAAATCAAAATCCAATTCAAGTTAGAAAAATATTGCTTCAATACCTAATGGAAGATACTGAAAAAGAAAATGAATCATTTTCTGATGGATTTAGTCGTCTATTAAAATTGTAAAAGAATTAAAAAAGCCCTCGTCGTTCAACCCCGACGCTTAGTCGGGGCTCCGACATTTCGTCGGAGCGGATAGATTTTATTATGAATGCATTTGTATACATACTACGTGATCAAAATGGAAAATACTATATTGGTAGCACCACTGATTTAAAGAGAAGAATGAATCAACATGATTCTGGACATACTAGAACCACACGTAATATGAATTTTCCTAAATTGATTTTCAGCCAACAATACCAAAATCTAGATAGTGCGAGAAAAATTGAAAGAAAATTAAAAAAATTAAAACGCAAGGATTACATAGACAATATCATTAAAGATCAGATTATTAAAATGAATCCTTAAAAACATGCCCTCGTCGTTCAACCCCGACGCTTAGTCGGGGCTCCGACATTTCGTCGGAGCGGATAGATTTTATTATGAATCCTTAAA
>JAYEHE010000044.1:0-5584 GCA_034659415.1 Candidatus Zixiibacteriota bacterium
TTCTAACGCAATTAATCACGCATATTGTTTTGATTCTGTAGATGATACTCTGTATATAGGTTCTGATACGGGTTTGGTTGTTGCTTTCTATGAAGTTGGAACATTAAATCTGGATTCATTTTTTGTTCAAACATTTGCAGAAACTGACTCAAGCTCGACTAAAATCAGCAAACTTAAAATTCAGGAATTTGCTGACTCGCTAATTCTCTGGTCAATTCACGAGCCGATATCTAATGGTACCCATTTTGTGGGTAGAAATAATATTTCTCGTTTAAGAGATATCAATAGCTGGCAACATCTTCAAGTTGATGCTGTTGTAAATGATATTGCATTCAAAGGTGATACTGCTTTTGTAGTTGGTGATGAGGGTATCCGTTATACTGTTGCGGGGTATAATCCAACTGATGATTATGAAATCAAAGAATATATTGACAGTTTTGCAATTGATTCACTCTACTATGATACTATTAATGTGTTTACAATTATTGATTCATTGCGAGCCATAGGCACCAACAACGGTTTTGCAATCTCAGATGATGATGGTGCAACATATAATATTGTCAGAGTAAACACTAACCCCCAAAAACATGACTTATCTGTTTATTATGGGGTTGGAAATTCATTTTTGAATATGGCAGGAGGGTTAGGCATTACCGGCAACTGGATTCCGGCTCTGGAAATTCAATATCTCGAAGACCAACCAGCCGCAGTTTGGCTTTCTACCCGTTCGACCGGTTCCGAGGGAGACACGTACGGTTTTGGAATCAGTCGAGGGCGGGAAACATCTTTGACAAATGATGATAATGACACTTTATTTGTCAGGTTCTGGGAACTGTTTTATGATGGTGATTTTGCATGGAACTATGCTTTCAACGGAGATACAGTTTTTGCCGCTACAAACAGCGGTTTGCTTATGAATTCTACCGGAACACCTTTGGTATGGGATACAATTCAATTGGTAGATGAATTTGATGAGTTACAGGTTTTGGGAGATGCACCTATTTATGCTGTGGAAGTATTCGGCGGGTATGTATGGGTTGGTTCTGATGATAGAATGGTGCGGTTGAATTTGGATAATCTTAAAGTTGAAAAAACCTTTTTTGTACAGGATACTTTAACTTCTGCTGATCAAGTTTATGCTTTCCCTGTCCCTTATAGCCATACCAATGATTATGGTGTGAACTTTCATTTCGTAGTTGAGCAGGATGCTAATATAACAATTGAGATTTATGATTTTTCTATGACACTGGTTAAAACTGTTGTAAATAACAGAGCTTTTACTGCCGGAATTTACCCTACCTCGGGCTCATCCAGAGTAGTTTGGGACGGGACAAACGGAAACGGAGAGAAAGTAGCAGTTGGTATATATTATTTTAAAGTGGAATATTCTACCGGCGAAGTTCGCTGGGATAAAATAGCGGTGATTCCTTAAGGAGCTAAAATGAAAAAATTACTTTTTATCTACATATTATTATTGATGACTCTTTTGGCATCTTCGGTAATAGCCGAAAAACCAACTGGTGGCTATGCCGGTTCATTTCTACAAATTCCAATAGGTGCCAGGCCGAGCTCGATGGGAGGAGCTTATATCGGATTAGCCAATGACGGTGCCGGTCCTTTTTATAATCCGGCTGGTATTTCCAATTTACAAATGAAGATGTTTGCAACAGCATATAGGACAATGCAATTTGACCGCAAATTAGGTTATATGACTTTATTGTTTCCCGCCAAGAATAATTCTGTTATTGGTATTAATTGGCTATATGCCGGTTCAGGAGCTGTTGCTGGGCGTAATCAGGATGGTGACCTGACGGGGGATGATTACTCTTTTAATAATCATGATATTGGAATTGTTTTTTCAAAAAGATTTACTCCTAAATATGCGATGGGTGCAAAATTTAGTTATCTTCAGGCTTCCCTTGGTGATCTTACCTCTTTTTCAGTTAGTTTTGATTTTGGTTTTATGATTTATGTTAGCCAGTTTATTGATAGAGAAAAAAGGGATTTGGTAGCTGTTCAGGATATTCAGATAGGATTAGTATTCAGAAATTTTGCGGCTAATTATCGTTGGGATACTGGTGATTTTGGAAACTCATCAATTGGCATTATTCAAGAAGATAAAGTACCTCTGGAAGGTGGTCTTGGCGTATCCGCAAGATTGTTAGACAGGAAATTATTATTAGCAGTTGATGCTGTTTATAATGAAGAACAGGAATCAAGATTTTTATTCGGTTCTGAATATTTTATGACGCCGGAATTTGCTTTAAGAGCAGGTTTTACCGAGGGGAGTAATCTTACTTTTGGCACCGGTTATGTGTTTCAATTAGGTAATTCTGCTTTTGCTATTGACTATGCATTTAGCACCCAGAAAGAGGATATTAATTCGGAACATATTTTCTCATTTGACTTTTTATTTTAGAGGTGTGAGATGAAGCTTTTTTGGCATATTTTTCTTTTTAGCTTGTTGATAATGTCATCACTTTCCGCCCAGGGCGAGCATGGTGACGGTCTATTTCTGATGAAAATAGAACAGGGTGCTTCTGCGACAGGGATGGGAGTTGCAGTAGTGTCATTAAACGGAGACCCTAATTTCATAGAATATAATCCTGCCGGTGCTGTCGGCGTTGAAAAATTTACTGTTTCTTTTGGACACAATGACTATTGGGAAAATATAAGATTAGAATCAGGATATTTTGCGAAAAATCTCAATAACCGATGGTATCTGCATGGTAAAATAAGATATGCAACTGTTGATGAGTTGGAACTCCGTGAGTCGCCCAGTTCAATCCCTGACGGATATTTTGAAGCACAGGATGTATCATTCAAAAGCGGATTGGCTTATCAAATCAATAAATCAATCAGTGCCGGATTTGCAATAGGATGGTTTGTTGAAAAAATCGGAAGTTATCGGGGTTCAACTTTTAATGTAGATTTTGGCTTGCAAAATAAAATTAATGAAAATATTACATTGGGTGCATCGGTAACAAATTTGGGAAAACATTTTAGGTTAGAACTCGAAGGCACTCAACATTCAAATTACATCACCCTGCCGACATCTTATCGTTTTGGCGGTTCTTATAAATATGACAAATATCTTGGTGCACTCGATTTTGTGTATATTGATGAAGAATTAAAAACCAATCTTGGTGCGGTAGGCAAATTACATGAATATATTACTGCTCGAGTTGGGTATATGATAAATTATGATTCTAAGAATTTTACAGCCGGATTATCATTTAATTTTAATAATATGATAGTAGATTATGGGTTTGTTCCATTTAAAAATAATTTGGGAACGTCACACTCATTTAACCTTACATTTAGTTTATAAACTAAGGAGTTTTTTGAACAATGGCTAAATACAAAATTGCATGGTTGCCCGGCGATGGTGTCGGTAACGATGTTATGGAAGCGGCAAGAATCGTTCTGGACCGCTTTGATTTTGATGCTGAATATATCCACGGGGATATTGGTTGGGAGTTTTGGAAAACCGAAGCGAACCCGCTTCCGGATAGAACGATTGATTTACTTAACAATACTGACTGTGCTTTATTTGGAGCCATAACCTCGCTCCCAAAAGAAGAAGCCGAGAATGAACTTATTCCTGAATTACAAGGGAAAAATAAAGTTTACGCCTCACCAATTGTTCGTTTGCGTCAGGAGTTTAATCTTCGCAACAATATGCGTCCCTGCAAAGCATATAAGGGCAATCCATTGAATTATAAGGATGATATTGATATTGTCGTCTTTAGAGAAAATACAGAAGACTTATATGTTGGTATCGAATTTCACCCATTACCGGATGAAGTTCGGTCAGCTCTAAAAAATAATCATAAAAAAATGGCAAGATTTGACAACACAGCCAAAGAGGATATTGCAGTTTCATTGAGAATAAATACTCGCAATGGATGTCGTAATATTGTTACCGATGCTTTTGAGTTTGCCAAAAAATCAGGGCGAAAATCTGTAACGGTGGTTGAAAAACCAAATGTGATTAGAGAGACTTCCGGTTTGATGGTAAGAACTGCTCGTGAAGTTGCCAAAAACTACCCTGGTATTGAGCTTTGGGAAACTAACATCGATGCTATGTGTATGTGGCTGGTTAAAAATCCAAATACATACTCAGTATTAGTTACAACTAATATGTTCGGAGATATTGTTTCAGATCTTTGTGCCCAGCTTGTGGGCGGTCTTGGATTTGCGGCTTCGGGTAATATTGGTGATAAATATGCTGTCTTTGAGCCGACTCATGGCTCAGCTCCTAAATATGCAGGTATGTATAAAGTCAACCCGATGGCTATGCTTTTGACCACTAAAATGATGTTTGACTGGTTGGGCGAAACTGACAAAGGTGTAACGCTGGAAGCGGCTATAGCTGATGTCATTGCCGAAGGTAAAATCAGAACTTATGATATGGGTGGCTCTAATACGACCCTTGAAATTGCGGAAGCTGTTGCCGCCAAACTTTAAAATAAGTACAAGTTAAACTTTTGTAGGGCAGTGTGTTATCGCACTGCCTTTTTTTATTGATTGAAATTATCAATCTAAAGTATCAGTTTTGTGTATAAATTAAAGCTGTTATGAAAATAGCCGATAATAAAAAGAGTACATAAAAAGACTTAAAACTAATATTGCTATTAGTAGTTTTTAAAACAGCGGTTCGCCAAAAGCCGCTGTTTTTTAGGATTTTAACTATACAGTAATTTAAAATATTGTGTTATTTGTTTAATTATATTATATTTTTCATATAATTTTAAATTATATTATTTAAGGGCAATAATGAAAAGAAAGTATAGGAAATCGCCAATTATAGAGGCAGTCTGTGAATTTCGATTTGATGATGAAAAAGAATGGGATTTAACTGCTCCTGGACTTATTTATAATCAGATTAAAAGAGAATTTCCTAATAAAAGACAAAAACAACAATATGACCTACAAATAGGTCGACCAAAAGATGAAATAGCTCATAAAATTGAAAAGTCAGGTATAACTCAGTTTGTTAGTAATGATGAGAATAATTTAATCCAATTAGGTGAGCATTTTATTACGATTAATACATTTTCTCCATATAATGGATGGGATAATTATCTGCCTAAAATAGATATAGGTTTACAGAGTTATTTTGAAATTATTAATCCTACAAAAATTAAAAGAATTGGTTTGAGATATATCAACAAATTACCTTTTGAAAAGAGCACTGTTGAGCTAAAAGATTATTTTCAATTTTACCCAAATGTTGGAGATTCATCTATAGATAATTACTCTAGTTTTATAACCGGGATTCAATTACCTCATGAAAATTCTATTGGGACAAGAGATATCACAAAGGTTATGTTAAATAGTTTAGAAGAAAAAAAACAAGAAGGATTAATAGCTTTATTAGATATTGATCATTTTACTAATATAGGGATTGAAATAGATATTTCAAAAATAAAAGAATGGTTAAATAGTTCTCATTCTAGAGTGATAGAAATTTTTGAAGCATGTATTAAGGATTCTTTAAGAGAAAAATTTGAATTAATTAAGGAATAATTTAAATGACTAGTGATTCTCTCTCTATAAGTGCAATGGGATATAATTCATT
>JAYEHE010000045.1:0-5572 GCA_034659415.1 Candidatus Zixiibacteriota bacterium
AAACTAAAAGATAAAATAAATTATCATAATTACCGCTACTATGTATTGGATTTGCCGGAAATTTCTGACACCGACTATGATAAAATGTTTGATCGGCTTCTAAAAATTGAAAGCGAATTCCCTGAATTAATTACAAAAGACTCCCCCAGCCAACGAATCGGTGCAAAACCATCAAATAAATTTGAACCCGTCAATCACCGTATTCAAATGCTCTCACTTAGCAAAGTTACCACTATTGAAGAATTTAAAAATTTTGACAGAAAGATAAAAGAAGATCTTGAAACTGGTAATGACATAGAATATATAATTGAACCTAAACTTGATGGTTTGGCTGTTGAGCTTGTATATGAAAAAGGAATATTTACAATCGGCTCTACCCGCGGCGATGGAACTATCGGTGAAAATATTACTACTAATTTAAAAACTATCCATGATATTCCTTTAACTTTATCTGAAAAAAGCTCGTTGAAATATCCGTTATTGGAAATTCGGGGTGAAGTATTTATGAGCAAACCAGCATTTGAAAATCTTAACAAACAACTCAAAAATGAAAATTCTCCCACATTAGCCAATCCCAGAAATGCCGCCGCCGGTTCGCTCAGACAATTAGATTCAAAAATCAGTGCCTCAAGAAAATTAAGGTTCAACGCTTACGGTATTTCCGAAATGAACCTTCCTGATTTGGATAGCCAGGAATCAACAATAGAATTTTTGAAAAGTGAAAAAATCAGTACAAATAATTTCACCCAAATTGTGTCCGGCCAAAAAGCAGTTATAGATAAATTTGAGGAGTTAACTAATCTTCGACCTAACCTTGATTATGAAATCGATGGCATGGTTATCAAAGTAAACAAATTTAAGTTACAGAATATGCTGGGGAAAATTTCACGAGCTCCACGATGGGCAGTAGCATGGAAATTTATAGCCGAAGAAGCACAAACTATACTTGAAAATGTGGAATTTTCTGTTGGAAGAACCGGTGTAATTACACCAGTGGCAAATTTGAAACCTATTAATATTGCCGGCGTTACTGTCTCGAATGCATCCTTACATAACGAAGACGAATTAAATCAACTTGATATTAAAATTGGCGATACGGTTGTTGTCCGAAGGGCTGGCGATGTAATCCCCGAAATTATGTCGGTGGATAAATCTAAACGACCTAAAAATACCAAAAAAATCAGTTTCCCTGAAAGATGTCCGTCTTGTAACGAACCAATTTCACGAACTGAAGGCGAAGCGGCTT
The DNA here is from genome assembly GCA_034659415.1 of Candidatus Zixiibacteriota bacterium. Taxonomy (GTDB): domain Bacteria; phylum Zixibacteria; class MSB-5A5; order GN15; family FEB-12; genus QNAD01. Next base: position 1,247 of record JAYEHE010000045.1, read on the forward strand.
ATCGCTGTATAAATATCTCCTGCCCTGCCCAATTAGAAGGCAAACTATTTCATTTCGCTTCCAAAACCGGTTTTGACATTGAGGGACTTGGTGAAAAATTAGCCAAACAACTTATATCCAAAAAAATTGTTAAGGACCCATCCGATTTATTCTATTTGGATTTCGATAAATTAATACAACTTGATTTGATGGCAAGCAAAAGAGCCAGCAACCTTCTTGCTCAAATTGAAAATTCTAAAAAAAGGGAATTGCCAAATATAATTTATGCTCTGGGAATAATTGGCGTAGGTGAAACAGCGGCAAAATTGCTTGCCGAAGAATTCGGAAAATTTAATATTTTATTAAATTCTGAGATTGCAACCATCGAACAAATTCAAGGTATTGGTCCTACTATTGCAAAAAACATTTATAATTTTTTCAATAACCCGTCTAATATAAAAATGATTGATAAAATGATAAATGCCGGAGTAGCTTTCCCTGACTTTGTTAACTCAAAAAAGAAAACCAAACTTGCAGGGAAAGTATTCGTAATTACAGGTACGCTTACCCAACCGAGAAAATATTATGAAAACATAATTATAGAAAATGGTGGAAAAGTAACTAAATCTATCTCTGCTAAAACAAATTATCTGCTTTGCGGGGAAAATGCCGGCTCAAAACTTGCAAAAGCAAAAAAATTAAATATAACTATTTTATCAGAGCCTAACTTCCTAAAACTGGTTTAACTTACTGTCAGTCAATTTCGGAAAAAGTTCAAAGCATCTATTCTTTTGTTAGAGAATCAATTTTTTCCTCAAGCTGTTTGATGGTCTTGGTTAGTTTTGTTACTTTGGTTTCTAACTTTTTATAATCAGTTTGTTTGACAAGCTTATAATCTTTGACCATCTTCTGAATATCTTTTGTCGCCTTGCCAGTTTCAGAAGTAACTTTATCTTTCAATTTGGCAGTTGAATTTTCTGCCTTAGTTAATAATTCCATTACAGCTTTTTTTCTGTCAGATTTATCTAACTCGCCTTTTTTAATTAAATCATCAATTATCTTTTCCGCTTTAGTTTTGGTAACTTGCAAAGCTCCTATCGATGCTAATATTGTGTTTTTAAATAGTGACATTGATTTTTCACCTCCTAATGAGATAATTTGGCTAAAAATTTCTTTTGACTCTTTTATATCTTCCCAAGACGAAGACTCATTTAACAAAACTCGCCCTAAAACTGCAAAAGTGACATCTTCTCCCGAAGAAGTATCAATAATTTTAAATTCGACACCCTCTTTGACCATCTGAGCCAATTCTACATGAGTTATGACTTTGCTTTGTTCCGAGTCATATAAACGCCTGTTTTTATATCTTTTAATTTCTTTCATAATTCAATATAGTGCACCGCACAATATTTGTCAACAAAAAAAATGGGGCAATGCCCCATAATTTTTTATGTTACAATTTTTCCAGTTGACATCAGTACAATATTTATAATTTCCAGAAGTCTTTCACAGGAGAAAGGTTTTTTGATAAACATATCACCGCCGGATTTAAAAGAACGACCCATATCATCATTTCTATCTTTTCCAGTTAAAAATATAATTGGTATCTTAATAAATTGAGGATCTTTTTTCAATTGAGCACAGATATCATATCCATCCATCCCAGGCATCATAATATCCAAAAGAACAATCTCCGGTTTAAACTGTTGTGCTAAATTAACTGCTTCCATAGCCGAATTTGTAGTTTTAACTTTAAAACCAAACTCAGTTAAAAAAGTATCAATAATTTCTGTGATTTCCGGTTCATCATCAATTACTAAAACTCTTGCAGTTTCTTTTTGTACATCTGTAGTCATAAGACTCTCTTTTATATTAAATGCTATATGTTTTTAGAAACGGCTCCCATAGCCAGTTTAACAACATCTATCAATTGCGAGTTAGTAAATGGTTTAGTAATCATAGAAACTCCTCCTGTCATAAAAACCTTATTAGCTTCACTTTCAGGATTCAAACCAGAGATAAAAATAACTGGCGTAGATTCCAATTCATTAACACTTTTTAGTTTCATGGTAGTTTCATAACCATCCATATCAGGCATATTGATATCCATAAAAATCAAATCAGGTTTTAACTCTGTGGCTTTCTCAAGCCCATCTTGACCATCAGTAGCAGTATAAATCTGATAACCTTCATTTGACAATACATTTTCCACTACAGATGCCATCATTTTATCGTCATCTATTACCAGTATTTTTCCTTTTGAAGATTTCTCTTTATCTACCATATTTCTCTTTCTTTTACAAAATCTCTAATAATAGTATCGGCTCTTTAAGTAACAATTTAATATATATTTTCAATAAAACAGCTTACGATATCAAACTAAGCCATTTTTAATTGCTAATAAGTATAGAAAGATATATTCTTGAATTATGGTAGAATCGACAGAAAAAAAGTATATTGTCAGAAATAAGAAAGCCAGGCATGATTACGAAATAAAAGATACTTATGAAGCTGGCATATCTTTAAAAGGTTCTGAGGTTAAGTCTTTGCGGGAAGGGAAAATAAATATCAGCGATGCTTATGCACTTGTTGAAAATGGCGAAGTTGTATTAAAAAACCTCCATATTTCTCCTTATAAAATGGCTCAGGACACACTCGACCCAATCAGACCCAGAAGGCTTTTGCTTAATAAAAGAGAAATCAGGAAAATTAAGAGTTTAACCGAACAAAAGGGGCTTACTTTAATACCACTATCATTATACTTTTCCCGAAATTTAGTTAAAATTGAACTTGGAGTAGCTGTTGGGCGTAAAAAATATGATAAACGTAATGCAATTGCCAAGGCAGATGCAGATAGAAAAATGAAACAAGCCACTAAAAGAGATTATTAAATGAAACGTTTCCAATTTATAAGCCTTATAACATTAATACTAATCTCTATAAGTTTTCACCAACTATTGGCAGATCGTATTGATGTTCATATTTCCGGAACCACCGAAGAGATTGAATCATTCGAAGAAAATGATATTGAATATATTTCATTATCAGAATTAGTTGAAATTTTAGGAGGGCATCTTGATTGGGTTATTGTCGGGCATAAAGTAAAATTTATCGATGGAAACAATCATTTTATTTTTGACATAGATTCACCTTATTTTAAACTAAATGATTCAATTTTCAATATTACTTATCCGGTTTTATATAAAAAAGGAAAACTATTCGTTTCACCTCTTACTTTCATAAAATTTCTGGATAGAACCCTGCCTCAAAAAATTATTTACAGTGAATCTCAAAATAATATTACAATAAATTCTGAATATTTTAATGTTACTGATTTTTCTGCTTCAAAAAAAGCCAATGGTCTTCTTATTGAAATCTTTTTGACTAATTCAATGAATTACGAGGTCTATTTAAGCGAAGGTAACTGGGTTAATGTAGTTATCCGAGATGGTATTTTAAATTCCTCAAAAATTCTGTCCCATAAAAATTCTCGCTACATGTACAAATTAAAAACCCATCAGGCAAATAACTCTGGACAAATATCGTTTCGTCTAAAAAGAAACATAACAAAATGGCACCATAAACTTGAATTCGACCCGCCACGTATTCAACTTGCCTTTAATGATATAAATTTTGAGCTTGAAGCAGAAGATAGCCAGCCAACTATTGGACCCGATAAAAAAGTTGATGTTATTGTTATTGACCCCGGACATGGCGGAAAAGATTACGGGGCAATTGGTCAAAAAGGTACCAGAGAAAAAGATGTAGTATTAAAAATAAGTAAAGAACTGGCAAAACTTATTCGCGATGACAAACAATTCAAAGTTATTATGACCAGAGACCAGGATAAAACTATCTCACTGGAAAAAAGAGCCAAAATTGCCAATGATGCCTCGGCTGATTTGTTTATCTCTATTCACGCCAACTCATCACCCAAAAAACATGTCAAAGGCTGGAATGTCTTTTTCCTCGCTCAGGCAAAAAATGATTCTGCCCGGTCGGTGGCACAATTTGAAAATTCGGCTTTTTTAAAAGAACAGTATTACGAAGACGAAGAAGGCAACCCCGAAGGGATTGACCCTATTTTATCTATTCTCAACGAAATGATTATGACCGAATTCCAATCAGAGTCTCATGATCTGGCGATGATGATTGACAGGGAATTCAGACGTAATATTAAAATACCCGCCAGAGGAGTTGACCAAGCAGGTTTCTTTGTTTTAAATAAAGTTTATACACCTTCAGTTTTAATTGAGAGCGGGTTTATTTCCAACAAGGAAGAAGAAAAACTACTCAAATCAAAAAAATATCATAAAAAAATAGCTAAAGCTATTTATAAAGCCATAA
>JAYEHE010000046.1:0-5551 GCA_034659415.1 Candidatus Zixiibacteriota bacterium
GGTAATACGTGCATCACGAAAATATCTTTCTACCGGATATTCTTTCATATAACCGTAGCCGCCATGAATCTGTACAGCTTCATTGACAACATAATTAGCAGTTTGAGAACAGAACAGTTTTGCCATCGAGGCTTCCAAAGTGAATGGTTTTCCTTCATCTTTTAACTGTACCGCCCGATATGCCAACAGCCGACCGGCGTCAATACGTGTTGCCATTTCAGCCATCTTAAACTGTAAAGCCTGAAAATTGGAAAGAGGCTGGTTGAACTGTTTTCTTTCTTTAGAATATTTGATAGACTCTTCCAAAGACGCACGAGCAATACCTATGGATTGAAAAGAAATTCCTAAACGACCGGAACTAAGAATTGTCAGAGCCATCTTAAATCCAGCATTAAGTTCACCGAGTAAATTCTCTTTGGGAACTTTTACATCGGCAAAATTAATTTCTCTTGTTTCCGATGCTTTCATGCCACATTTCTTTTCGGGAGCACCTAATGATATTCCATCTGAATCTGCATCAACTATAAAACAGCTGATACCTCTTGAACCCTTTTCCGGATCAGTTTTCGCAAAAACAATAAACATTTTAGATAAATGAGCATGTGAGATAAATGACTTTGTGCCATTCATCAAATAGTGATCTCCTTTATCTTCGGCAATTGTTTTCAAAGCTCCGGCATCAGTTCCCGCATCGGGTTCTGTCAAACAATATGCACCAAATGCTTCGCCCGATGCAATACCAGGAAGATACTTTTGCCTCTGTTCTTCTGTGCCGTACTTCATTAAGATATCTACAATTAAAGAGCCTTCTACCGAAAGTAAAATAGTAAATCCGGCACACGCCGCACTAAACTCTTCAATAACACCCATGAAACTGGTAGCACTAAGTCCTAACCCGCCATATTCTTCTGGAACAGTAAAACCAAAATAACCAAGTTCTGCACATTCCTTAATAATTTCATCAGGCATTTCACTTTTTTCATCAATTTCAAGAGCATTAGGGTAAAGTCTCTTTTCGGCAAACTCTTTTGCCATTTCTTTGAATTCCAAAGCTTCTTCGGTCAGTTGGAAATCCATATATAAAACTCCTCTTTTTATTCTAAATAATTCTTTTACTTATAATCGTAAAAGCCACGTCCGGACTTGCGTCCCAAATAACCGGCTTGAACCATTTTTTTCAATAATGGACATGGTCGATATTTAGGGTCGCCTAATCCTTCATACATAACTTCAAGGATTGATAAACAAACATCAAGTCCGATAAAATCAGCAAGAGTCAGCGGTCCCATAGGATGCGCCATTCCGAGTTTCATGACTTCATCAATTGCCTCAACAGTTGCCACACCTTCAAAATGAGCAAAAACTGCCTCGTTAATCATCGGCATTAAAATCCTATTTGCAACAAAACCCGGGAAATCATTTACCTCAACCGGTATTTTCCCTAATTTTTTAGCAAGTTCTTCTATTAAACTGTAAATTTCATCCGAAGTTGCCATACCTCTAATAAGCTCAATAAGTTTCATCATCGGAACTGGGTTCATAAAATGCATACCAATAAACTTTTCGGGGCGTTTTGTAGCCGAAGCTAATTCTGTAATTGGCAACGAGGATGTATTTGATGCAAAAATTACCTCGTCTGGGCAAATTTCTTCCAATTCTGAAAAAATCTTGAGTTTAATATCAAGATTTTCCGTGACAGCTTCAATTACCAATTGTGAATCTTTTGCCGATTCAAGCTTGGTGGATGTTTTGATTTTATCTAAAGTTGCTTTTTTTTCATCTTCGGTAATCTTCTCTTTTTTAATCATGCGATCCATACTTTTAGTAATGGTAGCAATTGACTTATCAAGATACTCCTGTTTAATATCAATTAAAGAGACTTCATACCCTTTTTGAGCGAAAACCTGAGAAATTCCATTCCCCATCGTTCCGCATCCAATTACCGATACTTTTTTTATATTATCTAAAGTCATTTTTGTTTTCTCCTTTAAACAATTATACTATTTCAATTGCCATAGCAACAGCATTACCACCGCCAAGACAAAGAGTTGCCAAACCTTTTTTTAAACCACGATCTTTCAAAGCATAAATCAATGTAACCAAAACTCTGGTTCCAGAAGCTCCAATCGGATGACCTAAAGCTACAGCTCCGCCATTTACATTAACTTTATCCCAATCCCAGCCGAGTTCTTTTCCATCAGCTAAAGCCTGTATCGAGAAAGCCTCATTTGCTTCAATTAAATCAAAATGATTAATATCAACTCCCATTTTATCCATCAGTTTTCTCACAGCATAAATTGGAGAAAAGAAAAGATCAATAGGCGGCGTACCGGCAACAGCATAATCAATTACTTTAGCAATCGGCTTCAACCCTTTTTCATTCATGTACTTTTCTGACACCACAATAGTTGCCGCACAACCGTCATTTAAGCCCGGAGCATTACCGGCAGTGACGGTGCCATCTTTTTGAAACGCTGGTCTGAGCTTAGTCAATTTTTCAAGAGAAATATCCGGGCGAGGACCTTCGTCTGTATCAAAAATGATAGGATCTTTTTTTCGTTGTGGAATTTCAACAGGAAATATTTCATCTTTAAATTTACCCGTTTCAATAGCGGATACAGCTTTTTTATGAGAGTTAGCCGCAAATTCATCCTGCTCTTCTCGTGAGATACCAGTTTTTTGTTGTGTATATTCTGCGGCACTACCCATATGAAAATTATTAAAACTATCCCAAAGTCCATCAGTAATCATAATATCTTCAAGTTTCTGATGTCCAAATTTGAAACCGGTCTTTGCCCCCCTGATAATCAGTGGAGTTTGCGACATTGATTCCATTCCCCCGGCAACAATCACATCTTGGTCACCTGCTTTAATGGACTGAGCGGCTAACATAACGGATTTTAATCCAGAACCACATACTTTATTAATTGTCATAGCGGCGGCTTCTGGTGGAACGCCACCATGTATAGCGGCTTGACGTGCAGGAGCCTGATTGGCTCCACCCTGAACTACCTGCCCCATTATTACTTCTTCAATGTCTTTGACGTCAATTTTAGCTCTTTTAATTGCTTCTTTGATAGCCAGCGCACCAAGTTGTGGAGCGGTCATTTTTCCAAGCCCACCATGAAGTGTACCAACTGCACTCCTGCAAGCAGAGACGATGTAAGCATTATTTTTTGCCATTAGAAAATCCCTTTATATAGTTAAATTAAGTCATTATTTATGTTTTGACTCTTTATATACTAAATATCTGAAGTGAAATCAAGTGAACTATTTCACATTTTACCCCATTTTATTCATCATTTAAGAGCGGTGAATAACTAAAAAATACAATAATCTGGTTAAAGTTTCTTTCTGGAACAGTCGAAATAGATATAAACCTAATTTTTAACATGAAAGGAAACACAAATGAAAAAAGTAGTTTTCACAATTATTATGGTTTTGGTTTTTGCTTTTGGAGCAAATGCCCAAGTCCCAACGGTCCCGTCGCCATTTAGTTTTTACGGTGGTGGTGCTGTTTCTATTCCGGCTAGTCCTGACGGATTCGATGCTACCTATAAAACCGGATGGCATGGCATGGCTGGTGTAGGATACAAAATTGCACCTAAGTTTCAAGTAATTGGTAAATTAGAATATCATAATTTTGGTACTGATCTTGATGCTTTAGCTCTTAGTGGTGGTAATGAAAAATATGCCATGTTTGGTGCCGACACCAAATTTACACCAAATTTGCCTTCAATTCCGTTTTCACCATTTGTATTTGGTGGTGTTGGTATGGCTCATATTGCTTTTGATGATTTCACAAGCGATACTGACCCTCTTTCAGCTTCTGTAATGAATGCTGCTATACCAGATGCTCAAAATAAATTGTATTGGAACTTCGGCGCCGGCTTTGATGTCAAAGCAGGCAAAGTCTGGAGTTTATTCGTACAGGGACGTTATGTTTCAGTTGCCACGGAAGGTGAGTCGACTACATTTATTCCTTTCACTGTTGGCTTGAAATTCTTCTAAGAAAACAGTTATTCGACTCAAGACCGGAGATATAAATCTCCGGTTTTTTTTTGCTTTTATTGGATAACTTTTGTTGAATTCAAATCTTAATCGTTATTTATTTTGAAATAAGATACAATTTAAGGAGATTTAAGATGAAAAAAAACATTCTATTATCCCTGGTTATCGTATTGATAGCTACATCTATATCAGCCCAGGTTCCCAAGCCAATCACTTTATACGTTGGTGGTGGAATCACAAAACCGACAGCGATGGAATATCTCGATGAATACTGGAAATCAGGCTATAACTTAAATGCCGGAATTGGACTTAATTTTCTGCCAATGTTTCAAACAGTTATTAAAGCTCAATACCACCAATTACCTCTTGACAAGGATGAATTAGGAATAACTTTACCAATTGAATTACCGGATTTTCGCGCTGTTACTATCGGGTTGGAAGGAAGATTCAGCATGGCTAATCCTGTAATGAAAATCCAGCCGTATGTATTCGGAGGAGCTGGTGTTGCTATCACAACATTTTCCGCTTTTGAAGCTGGAGCTCTTGAAGGAACTAACATTGCTTTTACTAACTTAGAAGATGCTAATAAATTCTATTACAGTTTTGGCGGAGGACTGGAATTAAAATCTTTCTTAGTAATTTCTATTTATGCTCAAATTGAAATGATTCAAATAGCAACAGAATTTGAAACAACCCAACTGATTCCATTTACGATCGGAGTTAAGTTTTAAACTCATATCGAAACTCAAGAGTTTCTGACTTACTCTTAGAATTGATATGTGAATTTATTCTTATTCCACTTCCAATTCTATTATCGGGGTTTCGGTATCAACCTGGTCACCGGCAGAATAATTAACAGCTTTGACTTTGCCCTTAGCTTTGGAAACAACGACATTTTCCATTTTCATTGCTTCAACAATAACCATCTGCTGTTTGACCTCAACCTCATCCCCAACTGCTACCATGACTTTGACAATCTTACCCGGCATAGGAGCGAAGATTTTATCTTTTTCTCCGGACTGGTCTCCGGCTCCACCGGCAAAACCATCTTCGGATGGATCTTTTACTTCGAGTTGAATGGAATCAAAATCTATATAGCAGATTCCGTTATTTTGAACAACCGCCAAAACTGATTTTTTATTATCAACCACACAGGAAAATATATTTTCTGATTGTTTAACAAAATCAAAAGTTTTATTACCAGTAACAATTTGAATTGCACTGCCATTGTTTTGAAACTCGGCTGTTACTTTTTCACCATCGTATATAAATTCAAGACTATTCATGGATAGAATCTCCTATCTGCCAGTTGCCAATCATCTCCCACGGCGACGGTGACAAGGTCGCTTTATCTACGATTGTCGAAGCTTTCTGGTTACCGGTAAAACTACCAAGCACTCCTCCGATAGCCGCAATTTCATTTAACAACCCGGAATCTAATTCGCGTTCAGACATATTTTTATCAATAAAATCAGTAAAAGTATTACCAGCAATAAATTCTTTATGTCTCATACAATCAATCATGAATTTTTTCGATGTT
>JAYEHE010000047.1:0-5535 GCA_034659415.1 Candidatus Zixiibacteriota bacterium
ATCTATTTAAAAATGTAAAGCTTTTTTGTTTTCATATTGTTTTTTGCTGATTTCCTGAGTATACATTACTCCATAAGGACGGAAGAAGCATATGTATCCTGGATAAAAAGATACATTTATTTTTATAGTATGCGGCATCCAAACGATATGGGCAGAAAAGAAATAGAGGCATTTCTCACAGATTTGGCAGTTAAGGGGAATGTATCCGCATCAACCAGGTTGCTTTGGGGTCGGGCCGCGATAACCTATTGATTAATCAACAATAATATCCCGAAAATATCTGTTTTCAGGGCCTATATCGTCTTTTTTGACGTCAAAATTGCCCTCATAGGGAACCGAAGGTGCTCGAAGCTGGCAGCCTTCACCGGCTTTCTTGACCTTTCTACCGATGACCGAGCCAATCAAAACTAATTCCAACTTCTCAACAAAGCCTTTGTTTCCTACAGCGATACTACTGGTCCATTTATCATCACGACCGGTTTCCTGGCTTCCCAGGGATTCCTCTATCCATCCTTTATAATGAACCTTCATCAAATCATACGATTCAATGCCGACTAATTTTCTCAGTTTTTCATAATTGATCAAATTATTTTTCTTCCTGGGTTTCTGGATTTCATTGTAACCACAAAATGGCCACATAGTTCGTCACCCCCATTTTGCCCTTCAGACCGTCTTGGGCGATGTTTTTATGGATAAATTAAATATTTGTGACTTTAGAATACAAAGTCGGCAATGCATTTTGTCTCAAGCGAAATTTAGTGCCATGATTGTGTCCAGTGCGAGCATCAAAATCGATTAACAGTTGACCTTCTTCTAATGCTTCAACAAACCTTTCGACAGAAAACCCTTGAAGAATCATTATGTCTCTATACAAAAAATGGGTTTTCCCTTGGATTTTCTTCGTTTCTGCCTGTAAATAAAAGCAATTTAGCAACTTTGTGCCTGCTTTATGAAAAAGATCATCAAATCCCCAATATGGTTGAGGATTTAGTTCTTCTAAACCGCTTTTCTTTTTGACAGATTGCAGCCAAAAATCATGTCTCGCATCTACTGCCTTAGCTTCAAAAGAGATTAGAATTTTTTTGTTTTTTCTATCAGTAATAACTTTGAAGCCTCGATCACTTCTTGATAGTCCATGAATTGTTTGCCGAAAACTCATTTCAGTTTCAGGATATTTTGTTCCGGCCTCCTGATGAGGCCAACCATATTTTGGTAAAAATACCTGAGGAATAAATCGTAATGCACGAGGTGAAGGTTCCATATGAAAAAGGGTAGTCAATGAACTTGTATTTTTTCTTTGGCACTTTAATTCCCATTCTGCCGCATTTGGGATTGGAAGATTGTTTTCCTCAATTCCCAATAAATCTTCAAGAGTATTTCCTATTCCGCCTACATTCCCTGATCTTGCATTTGCTATCCATCCTTGATTTCGTATTTCTTTTAAGGCTGAGGTCAACGATTCCTTTGTGTAAATTTTCATGTAATTTCCTTATTCAGGTTTCCAAAAATCTAATAAATATTCAAATGTTGTTCCCATCGTTATATAATTACTCGGCCAGCCGAAGATGCCTATTCTGTTTACAATGTTTGTTCGATCCCAGATTATTGTATTGCGAAGTTCATACCCACGTTTTCTTAATTCTTGAATTAATGAAACATGAATAGTGATTCTTTGGTTCTGCCACCACATATCAGGAACATTTATTACACAGTGCCCTTTAGATTTAAGCAATGGCAACAAAGCTTCGTAAATATCTCCCATTGCCTCTGTATATTTTTCTAATGACATAGTCCCTAAGTCCCTTGGGTCTTGAGAGTATTGCTCAACCTTTAAATATTGGTCATTTTTCCTATCTCTTCGTGATTTGTTTTTTCGTTTTCTGTTTAGTAAGTTGGCATATGGTGGCGATGTCCATATCAAACTCACCATATTATCATCTAAATACGCAGGAATATTTAATGCATCATCTTGAATGGCAATTTGTTTTGATTTATTAAACAGACTCTGATTGACAAGTCGTTTTTTGCACAAATCAATATATGCTTCCTGCAGGTCAAAACCAAGTGCGTTTCTATTCAAGTCTTGTGCCGCAACAAGAGTTGTGCCACTGCCAACAAACGGGTCTAACACCAGCTCACCTTCATGTGAAAACAATTCGACAACTTTTTTAGCCAAAGAAATAGGGAATGTTGCAGGATGCAAATCTTTTTTTCTAATGTCTCTTTTTTCATAAAAAAATTGCCAAACTCCCAATTGGCTTTTAAGCCATTCTTTAGCTGTCATACAGTTAATATGAGTTTTTTTACAATCACATATTCGTTCATAGTCTATGTCAAGCTTGTGTCGAAATAGCCCACTATCCTCTCTGATTACATAATTATTTTCAATCTGTTGGGTTTCTTGTAGCACAATTATCCTCTCTTTTTATAGAAAACTATTAATTTCAAATGATTTTGTATATCAAATTCTCAAGAATTATACCAGAAATCTTGTCAGCCAATCTGGATAGGCAGGTGCCTCAAGGTCTCCCTCCCTCCAACACCACAGCGCATAAGGATCATGTACCACGGCTGTTCGGTAGATTGCTCCGACTTGTGCAAGTCAGCCATGTTTTCAGATATAGAAACTGAGGAGACCATTCTAACCATAAAGGCAAAGCCACCACGCTTTGAGCGCCTGCGTAACGCCTTCTGTCTATTCCGCCTACAACCCTCTCATGCCTTTCCGGCCTTCAGAGGAGGCATGCCACAAGACATCAGTTGTACAGGATGGCAAGCTTACTCTCCCAGTTCTTTCGATATGCAGGTAGGGTCATTTCTTCCTTGCAACCTACATCAAATGCCTGCTTTCTTCCCCCTGCTATGCCTGCCGTCTATCCCGCCAGAGGAAAAGACTTTTCACATGCGCTCATGGCTGGTTGTTCAACCCTCAGCCAATTTCCGTCGCGCGCGACTTCCCAAGGCAAATGGGAAACCTTCCGGGTTAAGACACGAGCTTTTAGCGCGTAAACGCCGGATTTATAAAGCACGTCCCAATTGAGGATGGAAGACTTCATGGTCACGTGCCCACTTGTCCCGGATGTACCACACCTCAGCTTTCCGCCACGGCAGGTCACCCTGTGCTTTTGGATGGGGCTTCTTCGAGGCCCCATCTTGCGACGGCTCCCTTGCTCTTCTTGCTCTTAGTCGATTCCCAAGCTTTAATCTTCGTGAATACCCTCTACAAGCACTTTCACCTCGTTAGTTCTGTGCCATGCCCGGCACACACAACAAATTCAGCGTCAGCCAAAGCTGGAGCGGCAGCAGAGGCTTTGATTTTCCGCTGGAATGATGTGTTATGCGATTTACTTTTATAAATCAACTTGCCTGCTTATCAGGAACATGGCCATTTTTGAATTATATGCCATCTCCCCAGAATATTTATCATTAAAACCGATTTTTTTTGCTAAAATATATGTTAACACCGACCAGCAAATAGAGGTAACTTCCTCCAAATCTTTTCTGCTGATTTGATTCCTTTTTAATTTTTTATCATAATGCGTATAGTAATTTCTATTGTCTTGAATTTTTTTGATTAAATTTTCAATTGCTTTTTTTGAATCGCTTGGGTTGTTTATGAGAGGCATCAACTCTACCCGGCTAACTGAATTAAATATTTGTTCAAGTCTGCTTCTTAGGGATAATTTGTTAAGAGAAGAAATACGTTGAATGATTATATCACGGCTTTTCTCAACTTCACGATCATCAGTAACAAATAAATCATTAGGTAAATTTTCAGAAAGCCAATCTATGAATTCTTCCCATTTCGATTTTGTTAGATATTTGCTTTCATTTGGAAAAATGACACCATGAAAGTGTTCGAGATTTTGAACAACTTGCATAAATATATTTCTAACTGATTCACCTTCATGGGTAAGTATTTTACGATAGGTGGATGTTATGATTTTTATTTTATCATAATTGAAAAACCAATATTTCATCACGTCTTGAATTTTATCTTTTATATCATTATATCTCGTTGTAATGTAATGAGAGTCTGAATATAATGTTTTTGGAATAACAACTGGAATAAATATGCTAATTTCATTTTTTAAATTACATTTTTCATCTGAATTATTTGAATAAAATCCTCTAATATCTAATGTGTATGCACCTTTACCAATTATAAATGTAAAAAATTCTCGCAATATTACCAACACATCGTAAAACCAATCATAATCCTGTGGATTGCTTGGCTCGATATAAATATGATATTGATAATTAAATTCTATACCTTTTTCTGAACACTCAAAAGGGATTGTTCTGCTACAAAATGTATTTATTTTAAATTCGACAGAGTTGTATGAAATATCCACGCTAAAAATATCTGGATTAAAAACTATTTTACAATTGTCTAAATTATTTTTTTAATAATCTATATGTAGTGGATAGTTAAACCAATCATTGAGACCAAAACAAACAAAGTCAATTAAAGAAAATTTTATTTCATCTTTTGAATGATAATGAGAACCTAATAATAATAAATCTCCTGTAATTTCCGTTCGATAACATGAACTTTCTGCCATAAACACTTCAACATATCCAAAGGTATTAAATATACTAAATTTTATACCATTAAATAATTGACCATGTATAACACCAAAGTCTATACCTCTAACATTATGAAGATATGGCGCGAATGTTCCATCAAGAAATAATTTTACTGAATGCCCTGCATTGAAAAAAATACGACCATATAATTTGGTCGATGTATCTTTTAAAGACCAAAAATATCCTGTTGATTCCCAACTTTTTAATAGCTTAAAATCCTCTATTTCCTTTGGAGGTTTTTCTATAATTGATACAAATCCTCCAGGTTGTTTAATCCATCCTATGTGCATATTTATTCATGTCTTTTTTTAAAATAAATTATTTTAACAGCATAACGAATAGCGTTTTATCCGTCGGCCTACAAAACGTTAATCCTGACAATATTGCATTTATGATAACAGAAACGAAAAATAAATCAATTGTTAACAAATTGGGATTATGAATAAAACGTGGTGTTGGTAACATTATGTTCAAAAAATAGGTGTTTTTAGGTCCTATATCTTACATTTTGCACCTGAGAAATTAAATTGCAGGGGCTTATACCAAGCTGTAAGAAGCCCGCTGGACAGAAAAAGGGGGACTGCCTCGATTTAGCATATCTTAAGGCTTGGGGTGGGTTGGCGTAGTTTTATGTAACTCAATAAGTTCGGGTAGCGTTAAAAAATCCCCCTCAATCCCCCTTTTAAAAGGGGGAAGCTGTAGAAATGCCATGCCTTGTTTAGAAGGTACAATTTTATTTAAGGCGAAACGATGAGTTGTTAACAATATTTCGGCTATATTGGACAAATTTACTGTCTGTGGATGTCTGCGTATGTCTACGGCTAATTTGTTGTTAAAAAATACGAATTTCTAATGGTGGAGTAACTGCTATTCTCTTGTTCCCTCGTCTATTAATTCCCTTGTTTTTTTGGGATGGGCCTTTCCACCGGTTTTCTTCATGACCTG
>JAYEHE010000048.1:0-20072 GCA_034659415.1 Candidatus Zixiibacteriota bacterium
TGAGGGCAAAAGTCTTGATGATTCAGCATTTACTTCGATACAGGAGTTGATGGATGCCTTGGATAGTTATATACCAGAGCCTGAGCGTGAGACGGATAAGCCTTTCTTGATGCCAGTAGAGGATGTATTTTCAATTACAGGTCGTGGAACGGTAGCCACTGGTCGTGTAGAGCGTGGCAAAATTAATCAAAATGATAATGTAGAGATAGTAGGCATAAGAGATACCCGTAAGACCGTAGTCACCGGTGTTGAGATGTTTCGTAAGTTGTTAGATTATGCAGAAGCCGGCGACAATGTAGGTTTGCTTTTACGTGGTGTTAATAAAGATGAGATAGAGCGTGGGATGGTGATATCAGCGCCAAAATCCATAACTCCTCATAAGAAGTTTAAGGCAGAGGTATATATATTGGCAAAAGAAGAGGGTGGACGTCATACGCCTTTCTTTACAGGATATCGTCCTCAGTTTTATTTTAGGACAACAGACGTGACAGGGGTGGCGACATTACCGGATGGAGTAGAGATGGTAATGCCTGGAGATAATATCACGATGAATATAGAATTAATAACACCTATTGCGTTAGAGAAAGAGCTTCGATTTGCTATACGTGAGGGTGGTCGAACCGTAGGTGCTGGCGTTGTTGCCGAAGTTACGGAATAAGAGAGCGGATAAAAAGATATGATGGATGTTCAGAAAATAAGAATCCGTTTGAAAGCATATGATCATTATGCTTTGGATAAGTCAACTAAGGAGATTACGCGTACTGTTGTCAGGACCGGAGCAAAAGTTGTTGGACCGGTTCCGCTTCCGACCAAAAGGACGGTCTATACTGTTCTGCGTTCACCTCATGTTGATAAAAAATCTCGTGAACAATTTGAAACACGAGTTCACAAACGGTTGATTGAAATTTATGAATCAACTCCTCAAACAGTTGATGCTTTAATGAAGCTCGACTTGCCAGCTGGCGTTGATGTTGAAATTAAAACTTGATAGGAATGCCGGAAATGAAGGAAATACTTGGTAAAAAAATTGGCATGACACGCATTTTCCAGCCAACTGGCGAAGCGATACCGGTTACGGTTATTGAAGCTGGTCCATGTCCGGTAGTAGCTAAAAGACACGGTGAAGGTGATAAAGTTGCTGCTTATCAGGTTGGTTTTGGTAAACGTAAGAAAAGTAATCTTAACAAGCCAATGGTTGGACATTTTGAAAAAGCAGGTGTCGAGCCGTCTCAATATTTAAAAGAAATTAAAATTGATGGCGATGAGCTTGAGTTAGGTTCTGAAATTAAGGTTGGCATATTCAAAAAAGGCGAACGTGTCGATGTTACTGGAATATCCCGCGGACTTGGGTTTGCTGGTACTATAAAAAGACACAGCTTTTCCCAAGCAAATAAGACTCATGGCCAGTCTGACAGGTGGCGTGCTCCGGGTTCTATTGGACAGTCATCTTATCCCTCAAGAGTTTTTAAGGGAATGAAAATGGCTGGTAAAATGGGCAGGGATAAAGTTACTATAATGAATCTCGAAATAGTAAGAATAATTGAAGATGAAAACCTGATGCTGATCAAAGGTGCTGTCCCGGGCTTTAAGGGCTCGTTGGTTAAAGTACGTTTGACTAATCGCGGATAGGATGGATATAGATAATGAGCATTAAGGTGTACAATCAAGAAGGTAAAGAAATCGGAACTGTTGAATTAAAGCCGGAAGTTTTTGGTGTTGAACCAAATGAATCGGTTGTTCATCAGTATATCGTTAATTATCTTGCCAGGCAAAGGCAAGGTAATGCCGCAACTAAAACACGTAAAGATGTACGTGGGGGCGGTCGTAAACCATGGCGCCAAAAAGGTACGGGGCGAGCCCGTGCCGGTACAATTCGTTCACCACTATGGCGTGGGGGCGGTATTGTCTTTGGTCCGCATCCAAGAAGTTACGGTTCCAATTTTCCGAAGAAGATGAGAAAGTTAGCTTTGCGTTCTATCTTTTCGGATAAAGCCTTGTCTGAACGTATAAAAATTATTGAGGATTTGAAACTTGGTGAAATCAAAACTAAAAAAATTGATTCCATCATGGCTAATTTGGATTTAGCTGGAAAGAAATGTTTGATCCTTGATGAAGGTGAAAATAAGAATCTGGTTTTGTCTTGTCGTAATCTGAGTATGGTGTTGTATTGCCGAGCTGGTTTGGCTAACGGTTATGATATCATGAATGCTGATTATTTGTTGTTTACCAAGGCCGGACTTGAAAAAGTTGAAGAGGTGTTTGCGTAAAATGGAAATTCATAAAGTTATTTTATCGCACATTATTACCGAGCGCACAACCAATTTGCGAGAAGCTAATAATGAGTATGTCTTCAAAGTAGACAGAAGAGCCGGTAAACATAAAATTAGACAAGCAATACAAGAAGCTTTTAATGTTAAAGTAGATTCTGTCCGTACCATGACTATGCCTGGTAAAATAAAGAGGATGGGTCGTTTTGAAGGTAAGAGGCCGGCTTGGAAAAAAGCGATTGTCCGTTTAAAGACCGGTGAAGTAATAACCATGTTTGAGAATGTATAATAAGGTTGGTGATAGGTTATGGCAATAAAGAAATTTAGACCGATTACCCCGTCGTTCAGATATAGAACTGTTCCGACTTTTGATGAGATTACATCCGCTAAACCGGAAAAATCTCTTCTTGAACCGCTTAAAAAAACTGGCGGTAGAAATAATAAAGGACGGATCACAGCTTATCAGCGTGGTGGTGGTCATAAGAGATTTTATAGAATCATTGACTTTAAAAGAAAAAAACATGATATCCCTGCTCGGGTTGCATCGATTGAATACGATCCCAATCGCTCAGCACGTATCGCTCTGTTACATTATGCGGACGGGGAAAAAAGATATATAATTGCTCCGGATGGACTTAATGTTAATGATACGGTTATCTCCGGAGAAAATGTTGAGAATAAAGTCGGTAATGCTTTGCCGATTGACAAAATGATTCTTGGTACGATTGTACATAATGTTGAGATGAAACCTGGAAAAGGTGCTCAGATGGTTAGGTCTGCTGGGTCTATGGCTCAATTAGTAGCTAAAGATGGCAACAAAGCTATTTTGAAGATGCCTTCTGGTGAAACCAGAACAGTGCCTCTTAGTTGTTTTGCTGTTGTTGGGCAGGTTTCAAATATTGATCATAAAAATGTAATCTGGGGTAAAGCTGGTGCTTCTCGTTGGAGAGGCCGTCGTCCGAATGTTCGTGGCGTAGCGATGAACCCTGTTGATCACCCGATGGGTGGTGGTGAAGGACGTTCTTCTGGCGGTCGTCACCCTTGTACCCCGTGGGGTAAGCCGACTAAAGGTTACAAAACCAGAAAGAAACGGAAATCTCTCGATCATTTAGTTGAAGATCGTAGAGTTAAAAAATAATAGTGGAGTATAATAGATGCCTCGTTCACTAAAAAAAGGGCCATTCATTGAAGAAAAGCTGATGGCTAAAATTGATGCTTTAAATGAAACAGGAGAGAAGAAAGTGGTCAAAACTTGGTCACGTCGTTCTACTATAACTCCTGAGTTTGTCGGACATACTTTAGCTGTTCATACCGGAAATAAATTTATACCGATTTATATAACGGAAAATATGGTAGGTCATAAATTGGGTGAATTTGCTCCAACCAGAACTTTTCGCGGTCATAGCGGAAAATTGGTGGAACGTGCGTCTAAGGTGAAAGGTTAATTAGTCTAATGCTGGTTAAATCAAAAGCTTGTCTGAAATATATTAGTGTCCCACCGCGTAAAATGCGTTTGGTCGGAGACATGGTTAAAGGGATGCCTGTAGAAAAAGCGTTGAATATTTTGAATTTTACGCCACGGATTGCAGCTCATCATATCGCCAAAACATTAAAATCAGCGGCATCTAACGCTCTTTCACTGGAAGGTACTGATCACCTTAAACCGGAAGATTTGCTGGTTAAGAATATCATTGTTGATGCTGCTCCGACTGCGAAGAGAATCCGGTTCCAATCTATGGGACGGGCATTCCGTTATCGTAAGCGTTTTTGTCATCTGACAATATTGCTTGAAGGTCAAATGGATGTGACTGTTGAATCTAAGCCTGTGAAAGCAAAGAAAACTGCTGAAGGTAAAGCTGATACAAAAGAGAAAAAAACAGCCGTCAAAAAGAAAAAAGTATTAAAGAAAACTGCTAAGAGAAAAAATACATTAGATAAAAAAGCAGTTATTAAGAGTGCTGTTACAAAAAAGAAAACTGTTGCAAGGAAAAAAACTGACTAAGGTCAGGCTTTAAATAATAAGTTTTTTAAGGAGAGTGATTTGGGACAAAAAACACATCCCGTCGGTTTTAGATTGGGAATAATTAAGACTTGGAGTAGTCGTTGGTATGCCCCCGATAGTAAATTTGCGGATCTTATTTATGAAGATATGATGATTAAACGGTATATCGACCGTCGTTTAGACAATGCCGGTATTGCCAAGGTTAATATCTCGCGAGCACCTAAAAAGGTTACTGTCGATATTCATACTTCTCGCCCGGGTATCGTTATTGGTCGGAAGGGTTCCGAAGTTGATAAGCTTCGTGAAGAATTACAACTTTTGACTAAAAAAGATATTCTGCTTAATATTGTTGAAGTTAGAAAACCTGAACTTGATGCTCGCTTGGTAGCTGATACTATATCTCGCCAATTGGTCGGGCGTATTGCATTCCGAAGAGCTATGAAAAAAGCTATTGCAGCTACTATGAGAATGGGTGCTGATGGTATCAAAATACAGTGTTCCGGTCGCTTAGGTGGTGCTGAAATTGCACGTGACGAAAAATATCAAGAAGGTCGTGTTCCTCTCCACACGCTCCGTGCTGATATTGATTATGCTACTTCAACGGCTCATACTACATATGGTTGTATAGGTGTTAAGGTTTGGATTTGTCGCGGTGAAATTCTCGAACAAGGTGATTTTTACAAAGATGAAAAAGATGATTCCAAATCTCAAGATGCTGCTCCTCCTTCTCATTCCGGTCGTAAAAGAAGACCATCCAGGGATAATAGATCCAAACGTCCTCGCGGTCGTGTTCGTAAACCGGGCAGTGAAAGATATGCTCCAAAAGGACGTAGGCCTGATGCCGCTTCACCTGCAAATAAAGGTGCTTCTGATAAAGGTGGTGCTAAGCCTAACGCTAAATCTCAAAATAATAAAACTGGAAAAAAGCCTGCTGAAAAGAAAGAGGCTCCAAAGAATAAATCTGAAGAATAATTTGAACTGGAGATAGATTAGATGTTACAGCCGAAAAAGGTTAAATTCCGAAAACAACAACGTGGTCGCATGAGAGGTAAAGCTCCGGGCGGTTTTACAGTTAGTTTCGGTGAATATGGTTTAAAATCATTACAGCCATGTTGGATGACAAATCGTCAGATTGAAGCGGCTCGTATTGCTATGACTCGTCATATCAAACGTGGTGGTAAAGTTTGGATTAGAGTCTTTCCTGATAAACCGGTTACTAAAAAACCTGCTGAAACCCGCATGGGCAAAGGTAAAGGTGCTCCTGAATATTGGGTAGCTGTAGTAAAACCGGGGCGTATCCTTTTTGAGGTGGAAGGTGTGAGTGAACCGTTAGCCCGTGAAGCTTTAAGGTTGGCGGCAAATAAATTGCCAATGAAAACTAAATTTGTAACCCGTGCTGATACTCAAGGAGTTTGATGATGTTGAAAGTTAATTCGTTACGAGAAATGACTCGGGATGAACTCCAGCAGAGAAAAGTTGAACTGGAAGAAGAAGTTTTTAATCTTAATATGAGAAGATCATTAAAGCAGCTTGATAATCCTCTTCGTATGCGTGGAGTTGGTCGTGAAATTGCAAAAGTACTGACGGTGTTGAGAGAAGATGAGTTGGGAATATATAAACTTGCTGAACGAAAAACATCAGTACTTGATTCTTCAAAAAAAGATAGTGAGAAAAAATAAATGGCTGAAACGGTTGAAAGAAATCGACGGAAAACTCGTCAAGGAACAGTTATCTCTGACAAAATGGATAAAAGTATTATTGTCCGAGTTGACAGAACGATGATGCACCCGTTGTACAAAAAAACTTTCAGAACTTTCTCCAAGCTTTATGCTCATGATGAAAAAAATGATGCAAGGGCTGGTGATGTTGTGCGGGTAATGGAAACCAGACCGCTTTCTTTAAAGAAATGCTGGCGGTTAATAGAGATTGTTGAAAAAGCTAAGTAAGTTTTTAAATACTAAGCGGTTATAAAGGTGAATAAGAAATGATTCAGGAATACACTCAGTTGACGGTTGCCGATAACTCCGGTGCAAAAAAAGCGATGTGTTTTCGTATCCTTGGTGGACGGAAAAAATTTGCCAGTGTTGGGGACATTATCGTTGTTGCTGTCAAAGAGGCAATACCGGGCGGCACCGTGAAAAAGTCCGAAGTGTGTAAGGCAGTTATTGTTCGTACAAAATCACAACTCCGACGTAAAGACGGCTCACTGATTTCGTTTTCGGATAATGCGGCTGTTATTATTAATGAACAAAATGAACCGCGTGGTACTCGTATTTTCGGTCCAGTGGCTCGTGAGTTGCGTGAGAAAAAGTTTATGAAAATTATTTCCCTTGCGCCAGAAGTGTTATAAGAGGCAGATGAAATTATGCGAATAAGAAAAGGTGATATAGTTTATGTCAGGACAGGACAGGACAAAGGAAAAACTGGAAAAGTCCTGTTTGTTAATTCCGATAAAGGAACAGTGGTTGTCGAAGGCATAAATATGCACAAAAAAAGTCAGAAACCAACCCAGAAAAGCCCGAAGGGCGGGATAATTACTATTGAAGGTAGTATCGCTATAAGCAATATTGCTTTATATAATTCTTCATTGTCCGGACCAACAAAGGTTTCGATGAAAACAATTGATGAAGGGAATAAAAAAACCAGAGTCAGAGTTTGTCGTAAAACCGGCGAACAAATCTGAGGTATAGCTAATGGTACGATTAAGAGAAAAATATAAAAGTGAAATTCTCCCCAAAATTATGAAGGAGAATAAGTATCAGTCGATTATGCAAGTTCCGAAAATTGATAAGATTGTGGTGAATATTGGTGTAGGAGAAGCTACGGAAAATTCAAAGCTAATCGACGCAGCTGTTGATGATTTAACAAAAATCACTGGACGTAAACCAATCATTACCCGTGCCAGAAAAAGTATTTCAAACTTTAAATTGCGTGAAGGTACGCCTATTGGTTGTTCAGTTACTCTTCGCGGTGATGTGATGTATGAATTCTTCGACCGCTTGATTAATGTTTCCATACCGCGTATTCGTGATTTTCGGGGTGTTAGCCCAAAATCCTTTGATGGACGAGGGAATTTTAATCTTGGTTTAAAAGAACAGCTGATTTTCCCTGAAATTAATTATGATAAAATAGATAAAATTCGTGGAATGAATATTACTGTAGCTACGACTGCAAATACTGACGAGGAAGCTCGTCAATTGATGTCTGAGTTCGGTTTTCCATTCCGTAAATAGGAGTTGATAGCTTATACATGGCTAAAAAATGCTTACTTGAAAAACAGAGCAAAGAACCTAAATTTAAGGTTCGAAAATACAACCGTTGTCGTCGGTGTGGTCGTCCAAGAGCTTTTATGCGTCGTTTTGGATTGTGCCGTATTTGTTTCCGTCAGATGGCGTTAGCCGGTGAAATTCCCGGTGTTGTAAAAGCAAGCTGGTAATTTAAACGATTATAGTTTGGGAGTAAATATTTATGAGTATGACCGATCCGGTCGCTGATTTGCTGACTAGGATTCGTAATGGTTCCAAGGCTAAGAAAAATGCAGTTGACTGCCCAGCCTCGAACCTTAAAAGAGAAATTCTACGAATTCTTCAGGAAAATCATTTTATTCGCGATGTAGTTGAGTTGCCTGATAATAAACAAGGCATCCTTCGTATATATCTTCGCTATTCAAAAGGCGATGTGCCGGTTTTAAAGGGAATAAATAGAGTTTCCCGCCCAGGCCTGCGTCGTTATATGGATGCCGAGGAAGTTCGTCAAACCACTTTTAATACGCGTGGTATGATGGTTGTTTCTACATCAAATGGTGTAATGTCTAATCAGAGTGCTTCACAAAAAGGTGTTGGTGGTGAAGTTCTGCTTAGGTGTTGGTAAGAAAGGAAGTTTGTTAGATGTCAAGAGTTGGAAAAGCGCCTGTCCCTATTCCGGATAAGACAAAAGTTGAAATCAACGGGTCTTATGTTAAAGTGACCGGTCCCAAGGGCGAATTAAGCCGTACCATTCATGAGGATATAACTGCTGCTTTAGAAGACAATCAAGTTATTGTTACTCGTTCTTCGGATTTAAAAAAGCATCGTTCCCTTCATGGTTTAACAAGGTCATTGTTGAACAATATGGTTATCGGTGTGTCAGATGGGTATAAAAAAGTATTGAAAATTATTGGTGTTGGTTATAAAGCAGAGGTAAAAGGTGCTCGCTTGGTTTTGAATCTTGGTTTTTCACATCCAATTATTTTTCAAATTCCGGAAGGAATAAATATCACTGTTGAACCTAAAGTAAATTTGGTTACAGTGGAAGGTATTGATAAAGAATTAGTCGGTGCTTGTGCCGCTAAAATTAGATCATTTAGAAAACCGGAGCCGTTTAAAGGTAAAGGTGTTCGTTATATCGATGAATATGTTCGCTCCAAAGCTGGTAAATCAGCTGTTGGTAGTGGCGCTTAAGGTAAGTAGAGAAGAATTATGGCAGATAAAAATATTGTAAAAACAAAAAAAGCTATAAGACGCCGCAAAAGAGTGCGAAGTAAAGTTAGTGGTACTACTGGCCGACCTCGTTTGACGGTAGCTAAATCATTAAAGAACATTTTTGTTCAGGTTGTTGATGATGAAAATCACAACACTTTGATATCAGCCGCTTCTAACAGTAAAGATTTTAAAACTGAAAATAAAAAAGCGACTAAAACTGAAGCGGCAAAAAAAGTCGGTATTATGATTGCTCAATTAGCCAAAGAAAAAGGTATTGAAACAGTTGTCTTTGACCGAAACCAAAATAGATATCACGGACGCATCAAAGCGGTTGCTGAGGGTGCTCGTGAAGGCGGACTTAAATTTTAGCATGTTAGTTAGTTTAAAAATAAAAGAGGTGTTGCTTGGCAAATTATGAACGGGATGTCCAGGAACTCGAAGAAAAAGTGATCAATGTTAATCGAGTTGCTAAGGTAGTTAAAGGTGGTCGTCGTTTTAGTTTCACGGCTTTAGTTACGGTTGGGGATCGTAACGGTAAAGTTGGTGTTGGTTATGGCAAAGCTCCTGAGGTTGTCGATGCTATTCGCAAGGGCAGTGAAGCGGCCAGAAAAAACATGAACCAAATTAATCTTCTTGAAGGTACTATTCCTCATAGAATAGATGGTCAGTTTGGTGCAACGACGGTTATGATGCGTCCTGCTTCGCCGGGTACTGGTGTTATTGCCGGTGTCGTGGTGCGTGCTATCTTGGAATCTTTGGGAGTTCAGGATATTCTGACTAAGGTTTTGGGCAGCAGAAATCCAAATAATGTAGTTAAAGCTACTCTTGAAGGATTAAATAGCTTGAGAACTCGTGAGCAGGAAATTGCTTTTCGGGAAGACGCTTAACTGAAAGTTTTTGAAGGAATTTATATATGCCCAGATTGAAAATAACACAAATTAAAAGTACAATCGACCGAATTGAACCACATAAAAGAACTATTAAAGCTCTTGGGTTGGGTAGGATTCGTAAAACTGTTATTCATAATGACACTCCGCAAATCAGAGGTATGGTGCGGGCAGTATCTTATTTGGTCGAAATGGAAGAAGTAGAATAAAGGATATAGAGGCAGCGCGATGGAATTACATGATTTAAAGCCAGCAGAAGGCTCCAGAAAAACCCGAAAAAGAGTTGGACGCGGTACCGGAAGCGGTCTGGGAAAAACATCTGGACGAGGTCATAAAGGTCAGGGGCAAAGAAGCGGCAGAAAAAAAATCCGCGGTATGGAAGGTGGACAGATGCCTTTAGCTCGTCGTCTTCCAAAACGTGGTTTCACCAATATTTTCAGAAAAGAAATCCAGATTGTGAATCTAAGTGATTTGGATCGTTGTGAACCTGGTGAAATAAATAATCAGATTTTAAAAGGTGTTGGTCTTATTAAAAAAGATGATGTCCCTGTTAAAATCTTAGGCAACGGAACTATAGAAAAAGCATTTACTATTAAAGTTGCAGCCTTTTCAAAATCAGCCGTTTCCAAAATTGAAGCTGCTGGTGGAAAGACAGAGGTAATCTAGTGCTCGAGACTTTTAGGTCTATATTTAAGGTTGAAGAGCTAAGAAAAAGGATTTTATTAACGCTTGCTCTTTTGGTTGTTTATCGAATTGGTGGACATATTCCAACTCCGGGTGTTGATGGATCTCTTTTAGCTCAGGCAATATCAGGGAACTCAATTTTCGGATTATTTGACCTTTTTGCAGGTGGTGCTTTTGCTAAAGCTACGATTTTTGCATTAGGCATAATGCCTTATATATCTGCATCTATTATGTTGCAGTTATTAGGTGCTGTTGTCCCATTCTTACAGAGGTTGCAAAGAGAAGGTGAAGAAGGTCGTCGGAAGATTACCCAGTACACTCGTTATTTAACAGTACTGATTGCCGCTTTACAAGCTTGGGGTACGGCTGGTTTTATTACAACCATTAACTTCAATGGTGTCAATGCGGTTCATATGAATGAAACCGGATTTGTCTTGTTGACTGTGCTTACTTTTACAAGTGGTACCATATTTATTATGTGGCTTGGTGAACAAATTACGGAACGAGGTATCGGTAATGGTATTTCTCTTATCATTTTCATTGGTATTATTGCTCGTTTCCCTGATGCTGTTATAGACGAAACCCAAAGAGTTTTATTAGGTAGCCGTTCTTTCTTTCTTGCTGTTACAATGTTAGCTATGATGATATTTACTATTGCTGCGGTAATTATGGTAACTCGTGCTCAGAGAAAAATTCCCGTTCAATACCCTCGTAAAGTTGTAGGCCGAAAAGTGTTTGGCGGTGCCGCTACTCATTTACCTCTTTCAGTAAACTCAGCTGGTGTTATTCCGATTATTTTCGCTCAATCAATTATGTTTTTACCATCAACTGTTGCTCAATTGTTTCCGCAAACAGATTGGGTGCAAAACCTGGTTTCGGTCTGGTTGGCTCCCGGTGAGTTGTGGTATTCAATTATCTATGGTCTGATTATTGTCTTTTTTGGTTATTTCTATACGGCAATTGTTTTCAATCCGGTTGAAATAGCTGATAATATGCGTAAAAATGGTGGTTATATTCCAGGTATAAGACCCGGAAAAAATACTGCTGAATATATTGAGAAAATTCTCACCCGAATTACTTTGCCTGGTGCTCTGTTCTTTGCCGCTATTGCGGTTTTGCCTTGGGTTCTTATTTCAAGAGCCAATGTAAACTTCTTTTTCGGAGGTACCGGATTGCTGATTGTTGTTGGTGTTGCATTAGATACATTACAGCAAGTGGAGTCTCATTTGATGATGCGTCACTATGATGGCTTTATGAAAAAAGGTAAAATTCGCGGGAGATCGATGTAGTAATGAATTTGTTGTTTTTAGGTCCTCCCGGCTCTGGCAAAGGAACCCAAGCGGTTCGTGTTGCTGAGAAATTTGGTCTCATCCATATTTCTACTGGGGATGTATTGCGTAAAGCTGTAAAAAACGGAACCGAATTGGGTTTAAAAGCAGAATCATTTATGAAAAATGGGAATTTGGTTCCTGATGAAATTCTTATTGGAGTGATTGAAGAAAAAATTACTTCGGGCAAATTTAACAAAGGATTTATTCTTGATGGTTTTCCACGAACTATTCCTCAGGCTGAAAGTTTGAAAGTGATGTTCCTGAAAGACAATATCAATTTGGATAAAGCTATTTTACTTGACGTATCTGCTGATGAGATTATCAAAAGACTTTCAGGGAGATGGTTTTGTCCTGTGTGTAATACTGATTATAATTATCCGGCTAAAATACCCAAAGTTGAAGGGTTTTGCGATATTGATAAGGCGAAACTGGAACGTCGGCATGATGATGAAGAAGGTGTTGTTAGAAACAGACTTGAAGTTTATAAAAAACAAACGGAACCAATTGTTGATTTTTATAAATCAGAATCAATTTTAAGAAGCGTTGATGGTAAACAGACTCCTGATACTGTTTTCAATTCTATTTGTGAAACTGTAATGGAGCAATGATATTATGATTATTTTGAAGTCAAAAGAAGAAATTGAAATTATGCGTAAAGCCGGACGAGTTGTATCCGAAGTTTTGGATATGGCGGGGGATTATATAAAACCAGGCATTACTACTGCTGAACTTAATGCTTTTATTGAAAAAGAGATAATTGCTCGTAACGCAATTCCTGGCTTCAAAAATTATCATGGTTTTCCTGCGGCTTCCTGTCTCTCGATTAATGATGAAGTTGTCCACGGTATCCCGGGTGAGCGGATAATATCTGAAGGAGATATTGTTTCAGTTGATGTTGGATCGATAGTTGAAGGTTTTTATGGTGATTCTGCCAGAACCTTTTCTGTCGGCAAAATTTCTGATGAAAAACAAGCTCTGATGGATAATACTCGACGTTCTTTGATGGCAGGTATTGACAAAGCAAGAAAAGGTAATAAATTAGGGGAGGTTTCAGCAGAAATACAAAAAATTGCTGAATCCGAAGGGTATGGTGTTGTTCGTCAGTTGGTTGGCCATGGTATTGGCCGCAATATGCATGAGGAACCTCAGGTGCCTAATTTTGGTTCTTCTGATGAAGGACCAACGCTTAAAATTGGAATGGTTATAGCAATTGAACCTATGATTAATATGGGCACTTATCAGGTGAAGAGTATGCCTGATGGATGGACAATTGTTACGGCTGACGGTCAGCCATCGGCTCATTTTGAGCATACTATCGCGATAACCGATGGTCAACCGGATATTTTGTCCCTTTCGGAAGGATGATGAGTGGCTAAAGAAGTTAATATTAAGGTAGAGGGGAAAGTTATTGAACCGTTACCTAATGCTATGTTTAGAGTGGAACTTGACAATGGTCATGTTGTTTTAGCCCATGTATCCGGAAAGATGCGTATGCATTTTATTAAGATTTTACCAGGCGATAAAGTAACTCTTGAGTTATCGCCTTATGATTTAACACGCGGTAGAATTACATACCGTTATAAATAGGATGGATGATAATGAAAGTTAAGTCATCGATTAGAAAACGTTGCGAACATTGTAAAATAATTAAAAGACGCGGTGTCATTAGAGTTATTTGCTCTAAGTCTCCAAGTCATAAGCAACGTCAAGGTTAAGAAAAATTTTAAATTTGAAATATAAGGAGTAACGGGTGGCGCGTATAGCTGGTGTTGACCTGCCTAAAGAAAAAAGAGTTCAAGTTGGGCTCCGATATATCTATGGGATAGGACCGTTTATTGCAGACGAAATACTAAAAAAAACTGGTGTTAACCCTGATGTTCGGGTTAATAAATTGACCGATGAAGAAGTAGCCAAACTTCGTAATGTAATCGAGGAAGATTATAATGTTGAAGGTGTTCTTCGCGGTCAGATTAGTAGAAATATTAAACGATTGATTGATATCGGTTCTTATAGAGGTATTCGTCATCGTCGCGGACTGCCTATGCACGGTCAGCGGACAAAAACCAATGCTCGAACCCGTAAGGGACGTAAACCGACTATCGGTGGTATTAAGAGAAAAAAATAACAACCAATTTATTGAGGTGATTTGTGGCGGATCCAAAAAGAAAAGGACGCACTAAAAAGAAAAGTCGTAAAGTAGAATCAAATGGTATGGTGCATATTAAATCTACTTTTAATAACACCATTATTACAATTTCAGATTCATATGGAAATACTGTTTCCTGGGGCTCAGCCGGCAAGGTCGGTTTTAAAGGTTCTAAGAAATCAACTCCGTTTGCCGCTCAGCAGGCAGCCACTACCGCTGCTAAAGAAGCTATGGATATGGGATTAAGAAGAGTGGAAGTTGAAGTCAAGGGACCGGGATCTGGTCGTGAAGCGGCTATTAGGTCGTTATCTGCAGCTGGTTTGGAAATCTCTGTAATAAGAGATGTCACCCCAATTCCACATAATGGTTGTCGTCCACCAAAAAGAAGAAGAGTTTAATTAGTAGTAATAATTATTTAGATATTTTTAGGAGAATTGATGGCAAGATATCGCGATGCAAACTGTAAACTTTGTCGACGAGAAGGTGAGAAACTCTTTCTTAAAGGGACTCGCTGTTATACTGACAAATGTTCATTTGACCGCCGTGGATTTGCTCCCGGCCAACATGGACAAAGGTCTCGTAGAAAAGTATCGGCTTATGGGATACAGTTGCGTGAGAAACAAAAAGTTCGTCGAATTTATGGCGTTCTGGAAAAACAGTTTAAAAATTATTTTAAAAGTGCAGATCAAAAAGTCGGCGTTACCGGTGAGATTTTGCTTCAACTGTTAGAAAGCCGTCTTGATAATCTTGTTTACCGTCTGGGTTTTGCTCCTTCACGTAAGTCAGCTCGCCAGTTGGTCAGGCATCGTCATGTTCTGGTCAACAATAGAGTTGTTGACATTCCTGCGTACCAGATAAAACCGAATGAGGTTATTAAGATAAAAGAAAAATCAAAAAATCTGGATCTTATCCACGCCGCTTTAAAAGAAGTAGGTCGCGGTGAAGATTTAGCTTGGTTAAGATTAAATAAAGCGGCTTTGGAAGGTGAACTTTTAGAAATACCTAAGAGGATGGACATTCCGCTGACCGTAAACGAACAACTAATCGTTGAGCTTTATTCCAAATAAGGAAATCCCTGAAATCCGGAGGATTCTAAAAAATATGAAATGGAAGCCAATTACAATGCCGAAAGAAGTCGTAACTGATCAATCTTCGGCTACTGATAATTATTCAAGATTTATTGTAGAACCGCTCGAAAGAGGATATGGTGCTACGCTGGGAAATGCTCTGAGAAGAGTACTTCTAAATTCTATTCAAGGAGCCGCTGTTGTCTCCATGCGCATTAAAGGTGTTTTGCATGAGTTTTCTACGATTGAAGGCGTTTATGAGGATGTTACTAATATCGTTTTGAATGTCAAAAATATTCGTTTTAAAATGCACGCCGATGAACTTCGTACACTTACTTTAAAAACAAATGCCAAGGGGAAAATTACAGCTGGCATGTTATCAAGTGACTCGGAAATAGAAATTATAAATTCAGATCTGCACATATGTGAATTAACTGAAGATATTGAATTTGAATTGGAAATAGATGTTGATTCCGGTCAAAGTTACCATCTTGCCGAAATGAACAAAAGAGATGATGTGCCTGTTGGAACTATCTTTGTTGATTCTTTATTCTCTCCTGTCGTTAAAGTTTCTTATAAAGTGGAGAATACACGTGTGGGACAGAGAACTGACTATGATCGTTTGATTATGGAACTTACAACTGATGGCACTATTACTCCCGAAGATGCTTTAAGTTATGCCGCTAAGTTGTTGAAAGACAACCTGCAACTGTTTATTCATATGGATGAAACAATAATGGTTGAAGAAGAACCAGAAGAAGATGAAGAAACAGTACGTATGAGAAATCTTCTTAAAACTCGTGTCGATGAATTGGAACTTTCGGTTAGGTCTTCAAACTGTCTGAGAGCCGCTAATATTCAAAACCTCGAAGAACTGGTTACTAAATCTGAAAGTGAAATGCTTAAGTATCGTAATTTTGGACGTAAATCCCTCAATGAAATTGGGGCGATACTGGAAGATTTAGAATTGTCATTCGGCATGGATATTTCGAAATATTTGGAAACTCAAAATAAATAAGAATTGAAAGTAGAAAATGGGACATCGTGATAAAGTAAAAAAATTGGGACGAACCAAGCCGCATCGTGAAGCACTAATGTCAAATATGGCTATGTCATTGTTTATCCATCGTGTGATTAAAACAACCGACGCTAAAGCCAAAGCTCTTAAACCGGTGGTGGATAAAATTATTTCTACCGCAAAAGAGGATACGCTTCATTCCAAGCGACAGGTAGCCAAGACTATCAAACAAAAAGATGTTTTCAAAAAGCTCTTTTCGGAGATCGTCCCGCAATTCTCAGACCGTGATTCCGGTTTTACACGTGTTGTGAAACTTGGTGTCCGCCGTGGAGATGGTGCTCCAATGTCGGTTGTCGAACTTTTGACTGAAAAAAAGGTTAAAGAGACAGACAAAAAAGACAAAAAAGCGAAAAAAACTAAAAAAGCTTCAAAATCTGAAAAATCTGAATAAAAAGAAGCTAACAATTTTGTAATTTGAAAACCCGCCTCGGCACTCGCCTTGGTGGGTTTTTTTCTATTTTTATTTCATGATAAATCGCTTGTATCACTAATTCTTATTTACTATTATTTACGTAAAGCTGAACATCAACTCTTATCTTAAATCGATTGATATGACATGTTTTAATCAGGCTATATAAAAACTTAAATATAGTGAGGAAAAATGGAACAGACTGAAAAAAAAAGGATGTCAAAAGGATGTATGGTCACGCTGATAGTTGTTGGTGTGATTATGGTCATGGCAATTGCGGCTGCGGTAACATGTTGGGTGAAAAAGGATGATCTTGCAAGATTTGCAGTTCAAACTGTA
Source organism: Candidatus Zixiibacteriota bacterium (assembly GCA_034659415.1). Lineage (GTDB taxonomy): Bacteria > Zixibacteria > MSB-5A5 > GN15 > FEB-12 > QNAD01. The sequence continues at coordinate 16,671 of JAYEHE010000048.1, forward strand.
ATCTCCGGTACTCAGCAATTATTAGAAGAATCACCAGTCGAAGGAATCGATACTGATAAATTTAACACTCTGGTAGAAGTTTTCCTTGAAAAAATAAATACATCAGAATTAAATTATGAAAAATATGGTGTTTTTTTCCAGCAGATTCAATCTGTGCCATCTGATAAAAAAGTAGATTCAGCAGAAGTAATACTTTTGATGGATGCTATGGTTGAATATTTTCCTGAACTGGAAGAGTATTTGCCAGTTGAGGATGATTGGGAAACTACTGACAGTTTTGAGGATGTAATGACTGAATGAAATAATTTTTGTTGGCTGTCTGTTTTTGTTACAGTCAAAGATATTATTTGATTTTTAGATTTTATATATGATTGCAATACCTGTTATATTTGCCTATTTGATAGGTTCTGTTCCATTCGGTTTGATTGTCTGCCGTGTTTACGGTATTAAAGATATCAGACAGCAGGGTTCTGGAAATATAGGAGCTACTAATGTCTGGCGAATAGCTGGAGGCAAAGTTGCGGCATGGGTTTTTGCCGGAGATATTTTAAAAGGAGTTTTGGCAGTTATCTTTGCTGAACTCTTTTATAATATTATTGGAGTTCAAAGTATTGGTCTTGAAAGTTTTCAAGTAATCTGTGGATTTGTTGCTATTCTCGGTCATGTTTTTCCGGTTTATTTGAAATTTAAAGGAGGAAAAGGAGTCAACACTGCATTGGGGGTTGTTGTTTCGTTGATGCCTTTAGAGACTCTGGTTGCGTTTCTGATTTTTGTTGTTGTCCTTTTAATTTCAAAATATGTATCACTTGGTTCGATGATGGCAGCGGTTGGTTTTGCACTGTTTATATTTATTGAGAAATTTATGCTTAGTAAAGAAATTGCGACTGTGAATCTTTTTTTAGCAATAATTTTAGCACTAATGATTTTAATAACCCATCGCCATAATATGAGCAGAATTTTAAATGGAACAGAAAATAGATTCAGTTTTTCTTCGAGAGGGAGAAACAAGCAATGAGAACTAAAGCATGCATCCTTGGGGCAGGGTCATGGGGAATGGCAATTGCCTATTTACTCTCTAAAAATGGGCATGAAGTTACCCTTTGGGAATTTAATCAGGATGAATATGAAAAATTGCTATCACACAGAACGATACCTAAAAAATTAACAGATTTCAAATTGCAGGATGATATTGAGATTACTAATAATCTTGACTATGCAATCTCTGATTCAGAAATTATAATTTTAGCTGTTCCCTCACAATCACTTAGGCAAGTACTGAAACAAATAAAATCTTATCCGCCTCAGGCAGGATTTGTTAATGTTTCCAAAGGAGTTGAAGTCAAAACTCTTAAAAGAATGTCTGAAGTAATCAGTGAAGAATTTACTTCAACACCTACAAAAATTGCAACTCTGTCAGGTCCTTCGCACGCCGAAGAAGTTATTCGTAATTTGCCAACAACAGTGGTAGTCGCAGGTTCTCACAACGAATTTATAAGTTTGATTCAGGAAGCTTTTAGCAATCAATATTTCAGGGTTTATAATTCTGAAGATTTAGTTGGGGTGGAACTGGGCGGAGCTTTAAAAAATATTATTGCTATCGGGTCAGGAATTGCCGATGGCTTAGGAATGGGTGATAATACTCGTGGTGCACTTATGACGCGAGGGTTGGCTGAGATTACCCGTCTGGGGATTTCGATGGGTGCTGATTCGGCTACTTTTGCCGGATTGTCAGGTATTGGGGATCTTATTACAACCTGTAGTTCCAAGCACAGCCGTAATAGATTTGTTGGTGAGAAATTAGGACAAGGATTAAAACTAAAGGAAATTTTAGAGTCTATGGCGATGGTTGCCGAGGGGGTTCAAACAACTAAAAGCGGTTACGAATTGGCACAGATCAATAATATTGAGATGCCAATTACAACCGAAGTTTATAACATTCTTTTCAAAGAAAAATCACCTCAGGTGGCTATTGAAGAGCTGATGTTAAGAAAATTGAAATCTGAAGTATGGTAATATAGTTGAAGGGGAAATATGGGAAAAGTACCCAATAAAAAATTGTATTATTCCATTAGTGAAGTAGCTAAGCTTACCGGATTGGAAGCTTATGTTCTTCGTTATTGGGAAAAAGAGTTTCCGAATTTGAAACCGAAAAAAAATCGGGGCGGAAATAGAATTTATACTGATAAAGATATCGAAATTATCAATCAGATAGTTCATCTTCGCACTAAAGAAAAGTTAACTATCGATGGTGCCCGACAAAAATTAAGCATGAAAAAACCAAGCGAAGTTAAAACCACTTCTCGTAACTCGGCTAAAGTCAAAACGATAGCAAGTCAGATCAGAAAAGATGTGGAAGATTTGCTAAAACTTTTCTCTTGAGTTTTCTCGAATTTTCGATAGATTGAGCCTGATTTTTGTAATGTCGGAGCGTAGCGCAGCCTGGTTAGCGCACTCGCTTGGGGTGCGAGAGGTCGGCCGTTCAAATCGGCTCGCTCCGACCATTTTTTTCTTTTCTTTCTATATTATCGTTAGTATAAAATAATATGATAAATATCAATCAGCATTCAACTTTGGTAATCATTCCAGCATATAATGCCGGCAAGTATCTTGATGAATTGATAAACAGAGTTGCAAAATTTGTTAGTAATGAAAATTTACTATTTATCAATGATGGTTCAACTGATAATACTCTGGAATTATTAAAAGCACATAAAGTAAAATATATAAATTTTGAACAAAATAGAGGCAAGGGTGCCGGACTAATGGCAGGTTTTGAATATGCTATTAATAATAATTATCGTTCGGTGCTGACTCTTGATGCAGATTTACAACATCTCCCCGAAGAGATACCAAAGTTTATTGCTCTTGAAAATGGCAAGAGGTTTATTCTTGGAGTACGTAATATTGATTTGAAGACAATGCCAATTTCAAGATTCTGTTCCAATAATATGACGTCAATTATAATTTCAATATTTTCTACCAAACGGATGCGAGATACTCAAACTGGATACAGACTAATACCTGTTTCATTTTTAAAAACTATAAATTTGAAAACTACTGGATATGATTTAGAATCTGAGATGCTTTTTAAAGCAGGGAAAACGGATATTGAAATTGCAGAGGTTTTTATAACAACTGTCTATGAAGATTCCCATTCTTATATAAATCCATTATTAGACACAGCACGATTTATCAAACAAATGTGGAAAAGAATCTGGATGTAGAGTTTTATTCTGGGGTGGAATTTGATATCATAATTATCCTACAATAAATTCTTCTCCTTGCTTTCAATGCTAAATTTCCATACAATTAGCCCATGCCAAAGAAAATGAAAATTCTTATCACCAATGATGATGGCTATTATTCAGATGGAATCAAAACTCTGTTTAAAGAACTATCTAA
>JAYEHE010000049.1:0-5492 GCA_034659415.1 Candidatus Zixiibacteriota bacterium
TTGAGGTCAGGGGCCCTTAAGGCTCCTGACTTTTCTTTTAACGTAGGGAAGAACCCTTTAGCGGTTCTGCCACAGGCAATGCCTGTTTAATTGATGTATGTAAAAAATTATGATCACCCACCGCAAGCGGTGGGGTACCTGTCTTTAACAGCTAATCTTCGTAGGGAAGGTCACTCTCCGAGAACTGCCATCTTTCTTTTTCTTGAGTACGTAGAAACCTCCGAGGTTTCGACATCTTGATTTTGGCAGAATCACTAAATTAAGTTTATGCCTGACCCCATCGTAGCGAGTTTCCACCTGCCAATTGATTGGATGGGGCAGACGAGGGCGTCTGCCGCCCACAAAAATAGAGTAGTCCGCCTCCCCTACAATTTTATTGTATGCGGTTCTGTGTTATCTGTAGATACCGTCTTGAGCGTCAAGCGTAATTTGGTTTAAAGAGTTGTTTTTTTTCTGCGTTTCTTCTTTTTGTCTTTATGAATCTTGTTAGTTAATCCAGAAAAAATTATACCGGTTCCAGCGCGAAAGAGATTAAGATCGGAATTTATTATATATTCTGTGGTAGCATAAAGTTTGATTTTTCCTACCCCAATTATGTATGAAAGACCCAAATTGTAAAACATCTGTTTTGTTTCATCAACTTCAAGAATATTAATATAGTTAAGTCCGGCGTAGGGCTGCAATTTACTTTTTTTAGTTAGGGGTAAATTTTTATAAATTGAGATTCCTAATAAGTAGGTTTTAAAATCATCAGAAGTTTTACCGCCAATTGTTACATCATTACCTAAATTTTCCAAATCAAAAGCTGATCTTAACGCTACTGAAAAGGGGAGAGAGAATTTTTCTTGTCCTAAATAATATTTAAAATGTATAGTAAGGTTTTTGAGAAAATAGTTATCAGAAATTGATTTATCATGAGAATATTTTCCAATTTCAAACCCAAACTCATAATTACTTTTTGAAATTATTCCCAAAGAAAAAGACCTGCCGGAATAATCATTATCTAAATCTGTATGGGTATAACCTAATAGCAGTCCGCCTTTTTTAGGGTCGGTAAATTTACCCTGACCAAGTGTAAGGGCTGGCAGCATAATAATAAAAACAACAACAATAACATTTTTGAAATGCATAAGCTCCTCCGATGTTTAATATGTAGCTGATACATATTAAAAGTAAATAGTATTGTCAAGTTGATTATTGTTGGATGTAATTTTTACGAATAAAACAATTGTACAGGCTTAGTCTGTGTCATTCCTGCGAAAGCAGTCATATAATAAAAAAAATTGTGGTGAATAACGGAGTAGGTTTCTTCGAATGTATAATATCAATAGATAATATACAACCTCAGGGCGTCTGTCGCCCACAATATAAAAAAATAATCACACGAAGTGTGTTATAAATTTGCTCCGTGGCATTTCTTATATTTTTTACCGGAGCCACAAGGACACGGATCGTTGCGTCCAACTTTTGGTTGCTGACGTTTTATTGTGCGAGTTTGTTTTCCGGATTGTGATGCCTGTGCCATCGGATTTGGTCCCTGTCCACCCTGTATGTCAGGTTTTTGAGCATCTCCACCGGCAAAACCCATTCCTGTTGAATCTGCATGCGAAGTAGATACTGATTCCAATTCTTTTCTACGTTCAGATCTTGATTTATCCGGGATGTTGACTTGCAGTTTATAGACAAGGCTAACAATATCTTTATCAATGTCATTGATCATTTTTTCAAAAGCTTGGAATGCTTCCCGTTTATAAATATCAATCGGTTTTCCTAAGCCTTGATGATAGGCTCTGAGTCCTATACCAGTACGAAGTTCTTCCATTTCTGCCAGATGATCCCGCCAGTATTGGTCAATAGTTGAGAGAACTGCATAGCGTTCCAATTGACGCATTATTTCTTCGCCGTAAGCATCTTCTTTTTGTGTATAATACCGCATAACGGCATCGAGGACTTTTTCTTTTAGGGTGTCAGATGTCAAAGCGGGAATATCTTCTTCTTTAAACTCTAATGCAAAAAGATAGATTTTCCGTAGCTCATTTATAAAGTTATTTAGATTCCATTCTTCAGGATGTTTGTCCGAGGGGCAGTAGGTTTCAATAAGTAAATCCAGAACTTCAGAAATAAGCTCAACTACTTCATCTTTTATAGATTCTCTTTCAAGAGCCGCCAGCCGTCTTTCATAAATCCATTTTCTTTGGACGTTCATGACGTCATCGTATTCAAGAGTATGTTTACGGATAGCAAAGTTTTGAGCTTCGACTTTTCTTTGTGCTCTTTCTATTGCTTTAGTAACCATTTTATGTTCGATTACTTCGCCATCTTCTACTCCGAGCCTATCCATAATAGACCCGAGGCGGTCTCCACCAAATAGACGCATGAGGTCATCTTCAAGCGATAAGAAAAACCGTGATGAGCCAGGGTCACCCTGACGTCCGGCACGTCCGCGTAACTGGCGGTCAATCCGCCTTGATTCATGTCTTTCTGTTCCGACAATATGCAGTCCACCTAATTCTATGACACCTTCTCCAAGTTTAATATCTGTTCCACGACCTGCCATGTTGGTAGCAATAGTAACCGAGCCTTTTTGTCCGGCTTGAGTTACAATTTCCGCTTCGCTTTGGTGTTGTTTTGCATTTAAAACATTATGTTTAATGCCGGCTCGCTTGAGCATTCGAGATAAAGTTTCGGAAACATCGACTGTGATAGTACCCACTAATACCGGTTGACCGTTTTCATATTTCTCTCTGATTTCTTTGATAATTGCATTATATTTTTCACGACGGGAACGGTAGATAAAATCTTCCATATCATCGCGAATACATTTCTGATTGGTAGGAATAACTATTACTTCCAGTTTATATATATCAAATAATTCCTCTGCTTCGGTTTCAGCGGTACCGGTCATACCTGCTAATTTATCATACATACGAAAATAATTTTGAAGAGTAATAGTTGCCAGAGTTTGGGATTCATCTTCAATTTTAACACCTTCTTTGGCTTCGATTGCCTGATGAAGTCCATCGGAGTAACGACGACCCGGAAGTATTCGTCCGGTGAATTCATCCACAATCATTATTTTGCCTTCTTCAATCACATATTCAACGTCTCTTTCATAGAGTGAATAGCTTCGTAGAAGCTGATTTATAGCATGTACTTTTTCAGATAGTTCAGCATGGACACGATAAATTTCATCAGTCTTTTTCTGACGAGCTTCAGTAGATAAAGTATCGTCCCCTTCTATTTCTGAAAGCATAGTGGAGATATCAGGGATTTCATACAGTTTTTGTTCATCGGGTGTTAGTTGTTCCGTGCCAAGATCAGTTAGAGCGATTGAATGTTCTCTTTCATCAATAAAATAGTACAACCTGTCATCGATTTCATTAAGTTTTTTGTCGCGCATATAAGATGCTTCCACATCAGATACTAATTTTTTCATTCCGGTTTCTTTAAGTATTTTCAATAGGCGTTTATTTTTCGGTGCTCCCCTGTTAGCGGCGAGTAGAATTGTACCAATTTCAAACTCATCTTCAGCCTGTTCATTTTTCAACAATTTTTCCGCTTCGGAAATCATATCATTGACCAGGTTCTGCTGTTTTCTGACAACGCGATCAACAGTTGGTTTCATTTCACGATATCTATCCTGAACATTTGATTCAATCGTTCCAGAAATAATCAAAGGTGTTCTGGCTTCATCGATTAGTATTGAGTCAACTTCGTCAATTATTGCATAATGGTAATTGCGGTGGACTCTGTCTTCGGCGGTTTGAGCCATATTGTCGCGAAGGTAATCAAATCCAAATTCATTTGCAGTACCGAATGTTATATCTTTTTCATACTGAACTCTTCGTTCAGCATTGTTCATCTGGTTTTGAATTACGCCGACAGTTAACCCAAGATACTCATATATTTTCCCCATCCATTCACTATCACGACGGGCGAGGTAGTCATTGACTGTTACAATATGAACGCCTTTTCCTGTGATTGCATTCAAATATGTCGGGAGTGTTGCGACCAAAGTTTTACCTTCACCGGTTGCCATTTCTGTAATTTTCCCTTGGTGAAGAGCTACTCCGCCTATTAACTGAACATCGAAATGAACCATATTCCATTCCGTTTGTTGTCCTGCTACATCCCAGGTTTGACCGATATGACGCCGACAAGCTTCTTTGACAACGGCAAAAGCCTCAGACATAAGATCATCTACTGACTCGCCATCTTTGAACCGATTGCGGAACTCTTCGGTTTTACCGATTAGTTCTTCTTCGGAAAGTTTTTCAAGTTTTGCAAAATGGGCATTTATTTCATCAACTTGAGGTTGAACTTTTTTTACGTCCCGTTCATGTTTGGTGCCGAATATTTTTGTAATCAAATTTTTCATATATTTCTCATTTTTTTATAATCATTACTTAGAATTTAATATAAAATTCTACACTTAAAATCAATTTAGGATACAAAAATGTAATAATTATAGCAAGTTTGTGTTTTTGAGGATATCAAAGATACGATTATTGGCTGATTACGTAATCTTTAGAAATAAATGTATTTCCATTTTTGCTTACTGAAGCTATTACAAACGAAATAATAGGTAAGTCCTTAATAACATAATACCAACCACTTTCAGATTGACTTAAAAAAGCTCCTTTTATTTCATTTTCAGTTGTTTTATAACAAATCAAAGGTACGCCAAAAGTATTATTACTATTTGAAACATTTATTGATTTATCAGATTTATTAAAATTAACATTTAACGTATATTGAGAACTGTCTTTAATATTCAACATCAATTGAGCAGCTTCTGAAGCAGAACAATATCGAAACTTAACTCCGTATTTTTGGGATAATTTTTTTAATTTACTATGTGTTCTATTAGCGGCAGATATAATACAGTTATTGTTCTTTGTGATGCCATAATTATGAGTGTAATGGGAATATAAAACAGTTTCTCCACGGGAAGCTTTTCTAAATAAAGATTCGATATAAGTTGTATCTTTCTCAACAGACTTGATTATTGTTCTTGATAATTTTCCTGATTCAAAAAGATTATTTTTATTGGGGTGGTAAAAATTCAAATCATTATCAACTTCGCTCCAATTATGAGAGTAATCAAAAGGTATCAAACTGTCTAACCAATTACTAAAATCTCTATTTTCCCATATCCAACCTGCTCTAAAAACAGCAGGATAAAAACGATTTAGATAAACAAACGATGCAAATTGTTGTATAGCAATTTCTCTGTCAGTTTTATTCCGATATATTGTATTGTTGAATGTTTCTATTAAGTTCCATTGGAAATAATTTTTTGATTTTTGCTTATACCAATCTGAATGATGATAATGCCATCCAATCTCATCTTGGTAATTATTTATTTGATTTTTAAAGTTTTTAATAAACATGTTTGGGATTGCATTAATTCCCTGAAAAGTTTCCCTATAACCTTCGATTGTCATTAGAAACCATGAAATTTTTAGCCTGTTACCATAACTATCTTTAAG
>JAYEHE010000050.1:0-5485 GCA_034659415.1 Candidatus Zixiibacteriota bacterium
TGTGATAATTATATTATTGCTGATGGTAGTGAATGGATTGATTGTGGAGATGGTAATGAAAATCCCGTTGTGGATTGGACCAAACTACCCGGTCCGGCAGTTTATTATCTTCCGGTATTTACCGGTAATGATAAAGTACAACAACCATTCCAATTTACAATTGATGTAGCTGAAACTCCTCCACCTGAAACAGGTGATTATTGTGGTGACCCGATTGTATTAAATGTCGGCACTGGGGATTTTCCGTTGACTCTTACCAATCAATATACTTGTGGTCGTGATAACTGGTATGAATCAACATGCCTTGGTTATTACGATGGCGGTGAAGATATTATTTATCAATTGAATTTAGCTGATGATGCTGAATTGAAAATTACAGTTGATTCCAAAGGAACTACTTATGTCGGTGTCATGGTATCGGCTGACTGCCCGGATGATGATGAAGCCTGTCTGGCTTATGCCACATCTTCCAGTGGCTCCCCAATGATAGGTAGTGTTTCATTAACAGCTGGAACTTATTATGTGATGGTTGATACATGGCCCTCACCGGATTGTATTCCTGATTTCGACATTACATTCGAGGTCCCAGTGGTTACACCCGGTGATAACTGTGCTGATCCATTAATCGTAACTTTACCGGCTGATATGACTGATGATGTTTACATTGACGCCGGTCAAACTACCTGTGGACGTGTAGATGATTATGATGCCACCTGTTTAGGTTCTTATGACGGTGGTGAAGATATGATTTATCAGATTGATGTTACCGAAGAGATGACAGTTGATATTCTTTTAGATCCTTCTGTAGGCTGGACAGGAATATTAATTTCCGCTCTTTGCCCGGATGACGGTTCCTCTTGCATAGCCAGTTCGACTGCCTCAAGCGGTGCACATGGCATGTACGGAGTAACATTGAGTGCCGGTACATATTACGTGATGGTTGATACCTACCCGTCACCAGATTGTATCCCTTCATTTGATTTAACTATTAGTGTCGTTGCAGGTTGCACTACTAATGATTGTTGGGAGTTATGTGAATCGGTTGGCGATGTCTTTGAAATGCCATTCACAACAATTGGTTCAACTCCTGATGGACCTCAAGGTTGTTTGACTTCCGGTAATATTTGGTATTGTTATACCGCTACCTGTTCCGGACCGGCAACAGTAAGTCTCTGTGGTTCCGAATACGATACAAAGATGGCTATCTATGATGGCGTTGATCCGTTTACGTCTAACTTGATAGCCTGCAACGATGATTTCTGCGGACTGCAATCAGAAATTACTTTTGATGCTACCGAAGGTACAATTTATCTAATTGAACTTGGTGGATATAGTTCAAATACCGGAGATGGTTTACTGTCTATCGATTGTACTGAATGCGGTGATCCTCCACCAAATGATTTCTGTGAAGATGTTACCCCTGTTACTTTAACAACGGGAGTTACAACTACCTTTACTGGAGATAATTCTTGTGCAACTCATCAATGTGATTTCTTCGATGACGGCCATGTCTGGGAAGCTTTCACTCTGGAATCTTCCGCAAACGTAACTCTGGATTACTGTGGTACTTCTCCTGCTTTTGGTAATGTCTGGCTAAATCTGTCGATTGGTTGCCCATGTACAGACTTTACAGTTGCTGGAGCATGGAATACCGATGATTGTGGTGATGGTAATGTTTCTATTTATTATGAAGGTTTAGCATCTGGAACTTATTATTATCCAGTCTTATTGGATCCTGCCAATGGTGCCGAAGGTCCATATACAATCAATGTCTTAGCCACAGCTATCACCGATGTATGTTCTGCTTCCGGTGGTTGTGATGAGTATATCAGTAGAGTCGTTGTCGGTTCTATTGATAATAGTTCAGCTTGTGACGAATATGCGGATTATAAAGCGATGTCAACTGATGTTGATCCGGCTGGAACATATCCGATTTCTATTGAAAATGGAAATGGGTATTACAATGATATATGTGCTGTCTGGGTTGACTGGAATAATGACTTTATCTTTGATGCCTCAGAAGAAGTAATTCTTGATGTTGGCTCAGGATATGGTCCTTATACCGGTGATATAGTTGTTCCATCAGGTGTTTCTGGTGGAGATAAGGTTATGAGAATTCGTATTTCTTATTCTTCGATGCCCGGACCTTGTGGAACAACCACTTATGGTGAAGTTGAAGATTATACTCTTCATGTCACCGGCGATGGATTGGTCATGATGCAATTTGTTCCGGATACCGTTTCGGTAATATTCAAGTTCGGTATTGATCCGATGGAAGCAAATATTTATGTCAGTGAGATGTTATTGGAACATCCTATGGCTGATATGGATATGGGAAGCTTCACTATGACTCTTACTAATTCGGGCAATACTGTTCCTGTTACAGCAGCATTGATGCCATCTTATCCGGGTATGTCCGGTGAGATATTAGATGTCAATTTTAGTATGACTGATTATATCGTTGCCGAAGAAAACGGTGCTTTGCTATTCGACTACGTGGAATCATTCTTTGACATCTATTATGAGGTGGATATTGGAGGTGTTCCAACAGGTCAGAATATTATCGGTTCAGTACCTATCAGGGGACATATCTCCGGAGATTTAAATCTCGATGGTACTGTTAATATTTCCGATATTACATTCTTTGTTGAATGGATGTTTGCTGGTGGAGAAGTTCCTCGAATTCAGGAACTCGCCGACATCAATGCAGACGGTTCAGTCTCTATCACCGATCTGTCTTGGCTTGTTAATTACTTATTTAATGGTGGTACTCAACCTATGCATAATTAGACTTTTATAGGATGACCCTGAAAATCAGGGTCATCCTTTCTTTTTAAATACTTGCCAAACTGATTAGATTTCGGAGATATTTATGAGAGACAAAATTAAATTTTTACTTATATTATTCACTTTGTTGTTATGTTTCAATATCACTACATATGGTCAGATTAGTGAAGGTGGACAACCTTTAAGTTTGTCCAAATCTCTTAGTAATATCTTTGAAACTAAAGAGATGCCATATGTCGATACCGATGCCTTACTAGCTGAAGATGAATTGGAACAGTTTAAGGATGTGCCGTTACGTTTTGGGGCTCCTTTTGAAGTTGATTATAATATGGAAAATTCTGGAACATGGGAAAGAATACCAGATGGCACTAATATCTGGCGTTTAAAAATTATTTCTCAAGGTGCTTATTCAATAAATTTAGTCTATGATTATTTTGAAATTCCCAAAGGCGCCAAATTATTTGTATATAATGAAGATAAGTCGATGATAATTGGTGCTTTTACATATCACAATAACAAAGAATATCAAAAGTTTGCTACCGGGCTTGTTAAGGGGGATGTTACTATTATTGAATATATTGAACCGGCTGATGTAGAATTTCCGGGTATGATTAGTATTGAAAGAGTTGTGCATGCTTATCGTAATCTGTTCAGCTATGAATTTGCTAAAGAATATCTGGATTTTGGAGGTTCCGGATCATGTAACAATAATGTAAATTGTCCAGAGGGAGATGACTGGAAAGATCAAATCAGAGCTGCTGCTATGATTCTTACCGGTGGTGGATTTAGATTGTGTTCGGGATCGCTGATTAATAATGTCAGGCAGGATCTAACCCCTTACTTTTTAACAGCAAATCATTGTTTAGGCGGCGAGGATACTTGGATTTTTATGTTCAACTATGAAAGTCCTTCATGCGATAATATTGATGGTCCCACCTGGATGACTGTTCAAGGCTCATCTTTAAAAGCAAGTGTAAGCTTTTCTGATTTCGGTTTGCTTTTGTTGGATGAACAACCTCCTGATTCATACAACGTATATTATTCTGGATGGAGTGCTGTTGATACGGGAGCTGACAGTTGTGTTGCGATACACCACCCGAGTGGTGATATAAAAAAGATTTCTTTTAACTTTGATAAACTTACATCAACTTCCTACTTAGGTACTTCTGCCGGTGATGGTTCACATTGGAGAGTTGATAACTGGGAAGATGGTACTACTGAACCGGGTTCATCAGGTTCACCTATTTATGATTACAACCATAGAATTGTAGGTCAACTTCATGGTGGATATGCGTCATGTACAAGCATCACTTCCGATTGGTATGGAAAAGTATCTATTTCTTGGAATTACGGCAGTTCTGCTTCAAGCCGACTTAAAGACTGGCTCGATCCTGATAACACCGGGGTTTTGGTTCTTGATGGAATTGATGGTGCCGGCGTAAAAATAACCCATACTCCCCTCGAAGATACCAAAGACAGCGACAATGATTATCGGGTTCTGGCTACGATTACTTCCAATGTCGCTTTAGTGCCGTCATCTTTAGCAATTTATTATCAAACAACAGGCGGATGGGATCAAATAATTATGAGCACAACCGGAAACCTTAATGAGTATGACGGATTCATTCCCGCTCAAGTTCCCGGTACTGTAATTGATTACTATTTGCAGGCGGAAGATATTGAAGGCAAAGCTGACACAACCGATATATATACTTTCAAAGTACTTGATTACGGCTTTACGATGTCACCTGATTATCAGGAAAAAAATGTAGGTGTCAACGATACTGCCTGGTATATTATGGACATTACCAATATTGCTGTTTATGATGATGATTACTCGTTGAGTATGGCGGGTAATTTTTGGAACACATCCTTTTGGGATGCTTCCGGCATGACAGAAATATATTCAACCGGCTTATTAGCCGCTGATGCAACCTTTGTATTTAAAGTAAGAGTAATTGTCCCTGCCAGTTTGTCGGGTGATTTTGACGAGACGACAATTACTGCAACTTCAACAGGAGACCCATCTTTAACTGTATCTTCAATTGTTAAAACAATTTCAGCCGGAGAACCATTCCAAATTCCGTTTGAAGATAATTTTGTTGATAATTTTGTCGATTTAGGTTACTGGACAACTGTTATTAATGCTGAAAGTAATTCTGATCATATAAGTGCTCCTTCGGAACCTTATAGTTTAAATCTTGATGGGCATCCAAATGGAGAGGATACGGTAGTATCGCAGATAATAGATTTACGCAATAAATCAAATGTCAATTTATCATTCTATTATCAGAGAACTGGAGGAGGTAACTCTCCTGAAACGGGAGATGATCTTTTTATAGAATATTTGAATGATATTGGCTCATGGGATTTATTATCTCAACAATTAGGCAGTGGTGTGGATATGACAACTTTTGAATATGTAGAAGTTTCTCTACCGATAGACGCCTATCATTCGGCATTTAAATTAAGAATCAGAAATATAGGAACGCCGGGAACAACCGGATCTTATGATGATTGGTTTGTTGACAATATCTTACTGGATGCAAGTTTCATATGCGGCGATATAAATGGAGACGGCGCTGGTCCTCTTATTAGTGATCTTACTTATTTTGTTGATTATATGCTTAACAGCGGACCTCCCCCGCCTATTATGGAGTCAGCTGATGTTAACGGTGATAGCGACTATACAATAAGT
>JAYEHE010000051.1:0-5478 GCA_034659415.1 Candidatus Zixiibacteriota bacterium
AGCATACATTTTAGCCGCTTGTTGAATTTCAGAATATCTCCCCAGCTCAACTAAACTTGAGTATAATTTTCTAAAAGCATAATTACTATTTGGATTGGCGGCAAAAATGTATGCTGAATACAAAATTAATTTAAAAGACCCAATCCTGCAACAGATGCTTGGTTCCTCTCCTCCAAGCGGAATGTACGCCCCGTAAAATTAACAAGCCCGCCAAGGCGGGCTTAGGGTATTGACAAAGTGGAAGTCTGTCATAGCGAGGAAATCACCGTAGGTGAACGACGTGGCTATCTCAATAGTTATTATACCAAATTCTAAATTTCGAAATTGCTTAGCCCGCCAAGGCGGGCTTAGGGTATTGACAAAGTGGAAGTCTGTCATAGCGAGGAGATCACCGTAGTGAACGACGTGGCTATCTCAATAGTTATTACCAAATTCTAAATTTCGAGATTGCTTAGCCCGCCAATGGCGGGCTTTTTTACCCTATTAATTTATAACCGTTACAACGACAATAATAACCTTCAGATAATTCCATCATCTGCTCATCAATAAAATCATTGCGAATAGTTTTAATATCAGAATGATAACGGTTGATGATTTTATTAAGGTCAGATTCGGAATATTTCAGATTGGGTTCAAATTGAGCTAAAATATATTCCAGAAGATACTTTCTTTTATTAGCCTTAAGCATCAACTTCTCAGTTCTATCTTCAGGTGTTATTTGTTTTTTTGTCTGTTTTTTACTCTGCTTACCTTTTTCATTTACATTGTTTTCCAGCCAGTCAAAAACCGATTGCTCCGGGATTCGCCAATCCTTTCCAATTTTATAAGCTCTGATTTCACCTGATTGAATTTTACGAGTGATAACCTGAGTATTCATTTTTAATTTTTTTGCAAGTTCGGCTGTTGTAAAAAATTCAGTGTTTTTAATAAATCCTTCATTGTAATGCATCGATGCAACTCCTTTTGTAGTATTAGCAGAAAAGAAATAAATTTTTATATAAAAATTCAATTAGTTTTTTCAATATTAGTAATATTTTTAAATATTTTCATCTTTTTATAAATAGCTTTGATTGACTTTATTCGGTTATCAGGCATAATTTCCCAAATGATTTTATGGATATATATACTTGTTGTGCTGATATGGGGTTCAACCTGGATGGGAATCAAAATAGGATTGGAAGATGCTCCTCCATTTATATCTTTATCAATAAGATATATTTTATCTATAGCAATTTTATATTCAATAATTTTAATTAAAAAATATAGATTTTCTGTTACTAACTTCAAAGGTTTACTAAAATTAGCTTATCCCGGGCTATATATATATGGAGGAAGTTATATTTTTGTATATCTTGGAGAACAATATATCTCATCATCGCTTACATCTGTATTATATAGCTCGTTTCCTTTTTTTGTAGCAATTCTATCAACTCTCTTTTTTAAAACAGAAAAATTATCAAAAATTTCTTGGTTAGGTTTGATATTAGGTTTTTGGGGAATTGTCATAATTTTTTATGATTCACTTCAATTTTCAGGAAATCTGATGTTGGGATGTTCTTTAATTCTATTATCTGCACTTGTTGCCAGTTACGGAGTTATTCTCCATAAGAAAAAATTTTCATTCGAAAATATTTATATATCTACTGCTCTTCAAATGTCGCTTGGATTAGTCCCCATGATTCTCGGAGCATTGTTATTTGAAAATTTCTCAGATTTTAATTTTACATATAAATCTATAGGAGCAATTATTTATTTATCTTTGTTTGGATCTGTTATTGCTTTTTTAGGTTACTATTGGTTATTGCGTCATATTACTGCTGTCAAAATATCTCAGATGGAATTTATAACACCAATTGTTGCTATTTTTATAGGAGTAGGATTTTTTGGAGAAACGTTACCAACCAAAACCTGGATTGGTTCAGGAATTATTTTAGTGGGGATTTATCTGGTTATAAAAGGTCAAAAACAAAAACCCGCCTACCCATAATATGTTATATTATTATATGTCATAGTATTACAGATATTGGGAAATTAACTGTTCAAAATTATTTTACTTTTTATAACTTTCTTGGCTTGATTTTCATGAAATATTTATTATAATTAAATAGATACTTTAAGATTACGTATTATCATAGAGTATGATTGGTTAGTAGCCTACTCTTGCGGTACTACCGCATCTATACTTGAATTTCTGGTTGTCTTAATAAAAAATTCCAAGTCAACCGATGGCTACCCTCTTGGATAGAATAAACCAAAATGGGCAGGAGGCTCAAAATGAGTAATAATAAATTTATTGATGGAAAGCGAAAAAGAGCAAAATATATTTTAGATATTGATAAAATCAGTAATCTATCAACAGATGAAAAAACACGTCTTAAAAAAGTTACTGAAAAATACCCATTCCGAGCAAATGATTATTACTTAAATCTAATCAATTGGGATGACCCAAAAGACCCTATTCGTAAATTAATCATTCCAAATCATAATGAGCTGAATGAATGGGGACAGATAGATGCCTCAAACGAAGAATCTATAACTGTAAGAAAAGGGGTCCAGCATAAATACGGGTCAACTGTTCTGCTTTTAGTAAACGAAGTTTGTGGTGCTTTTTGTCGTTATTGTTTCCGAAAAAGATTATTTATGAATGGAAATGATGAAGTAACTTATGACATTAGGCCTGGTCTGGAATATATAAGAAATAATCGAGAAGTGAATAATGTCCTGCTAACCGGTGGTGATCCGATGGTACTTCCGACCTCAAAACTTGAAAAAATAATTGCTACTCTGCGGGATATTGACCATCTGAAAATTATCAGAATTGGATCTAAAATGCCAGCTTTCAACCCGTTTCGATTTGTTAACGATGATTACTTGATTGATATGTTAAGTAAATATTCTCTTCCGGATAAAAGAATTTATATGATGTGCCATTTTGACCATCCTACTGAATTAACAAAAGAATCAAAAAAAGCTATTTCAAGATTGATTAATGCAGGAATTATTTGCGTCAATCAAAACCCAATTATAAAAGGGATTTCTGATAATCCAGATGTTATGGCTGAACTTTGGAATGAACTCTCATATATGGGTGTTCAACAGTATTATATTTTTCAGGGAAGGCCAACAACCGGAAATGACCCGTATAAACTACCTATTGTTGAGGCATATTTTAAAATTGAACAAGCTAAACGAAAATGTTCAGGACTGGGTAAAAGAGTAAAATTTGTTATGTCTCATGAATCAGGAAAAATCGAAATTATCGGTGTTGATCACAAATATATCTACTTAAAATACCATCGTGCCAAATACCAAAAAGATGAACAACGGATGCTTGTCTGCCAAAGAGATGACTCTGCTTACTGGCTTGACCAATTAGAACCGGCAACAGGTTATAAAAATGAATATTTCAGTGACGATCTGATTTTAAATGACAGAACAATTAATTGATTCAAATATTACAAATATTATTTCCCAGGCTCCCCATGGAAGCCTGAGAGTATTGACAAAATGATAAAGTCAGTCATTGCGAGTCCGCCGAAGGGGGGGCGAAGCAATCTCAAAATTTGGAATCTAATGAAAATTATAGAGATAGCCGCCGAGGCGGGTTATTTTTTATAAACTGTAATAGCAGATGCCTGAGCTGATGGAAGTACGATAACCTCGGCTATTTGCACATGATCTGGTCGAGTAGCTATCCAAAAAGCTGTCTCTCCAATATCTTCGCCGGTTAGAGGAGTAAATCCGTTATAGACGGAGTTTGCTTTTTTATCATCGCCATAAAACCGAACACTTGAAAATTCCGTTTCAACTAATCCCGGATCAACAGTTGAAACTTTAACGCCGGTTCCGTTTAAATCAATTCTCATCCCGCGGGTTATGGCATCGACCGCATGCTTGGTAGCACAATAAACATTACCACCAGGATAGACTTCATGTCCGGCAATTGACCCAATATTAATAACATGCCCTGAACCTTTTTTTACCATATTGGGAGTTACTGCCCTGCTTACATATAAAAGTCCTTTTACATTTGTATCAATCATCTCATCCCAGCCGGATATTTTACATTCATGAAATTTTTCCAGACCACGGGAAAGACCGGCATTATTTATTAGTATATCAATATCAGTCCATTCATCCGGAAGTTCATTAATCGCTTTTTCTACATCGGCTTGATTTCTTACATCAAGTTTTATCAGATAAGTCTGGACAGGCAATTCAGCGGCAAGTTTCTCTAATCTGTCTATTCTTCTGGCAACCAATATCAGTTTTGCCTGAGTTTCAGCAAATTTACGAGCACAACCTTCGCCAATCCCCGAAGATGCTCCAGTAATCATAACAATCTTATCTTTTAAATTTTTCATATAAACCTCTAATATTTTAATTTTTTCTAAATTAGCCAGTAAATTACTGATTATCAAGTTGGAAGACAGAAATTGCAATATTTTTCCTTTTATATAATCATACTACAAAAAAAAGATGATAAATTTTGCAATATTTAAAAGAGCAATAAATAGTTTTAAGACAGCCTATTTTATTGCACCACAACAATATAGAAATTTATCAAGCCAACATTGTCGGTTCAGAATGAAACGGCATGGTTTTCGCAATTATAAAAATGAAACATAAAGCTAAAAGTTTACTTAGAAAGACCCGATAAAACAGAGAAGTTGTTAAGTATCTTCTTTGTTCTCGGATTTATATTTACAACAAGGAAGATTATGGAAACAGAAAAAAAGAAAAGCAAATTTGTTCCGCTACCGCCAAAACACAGTTGGCATCTTTACAGTCTGCAAAGTGTCTCCTGTGAGAAACTAATAAAAGTAGTGAACAAAATACTTAAAAACGAGTATATGTTGATCAAGTGATTTGAAATTCAACTTGACATTTGTTGATAACTCCCCTACTTTCTTCGCTTGATTTAATATAAAACTTGACCTTTTATGTTTGTTACGGATTATTAAGTATTATAAATGGATTAAGCGATGTTGAAAAAGAAACTAACTCTTATGCTTATCCCCAGCACTAATGGGGTGTCCAGACAGTTGAATATTCCTGTTTGGTCTATATATTTATCTATTGGGATTACTCTGATTCTATTAGTCAGCAGTTTCTATTTTTCTTCAGTTTTCTTTACTAATAAAGTAGAATTAAATGAACTGGAAAAATTACGGACTGAAAATGATCAGTTAACTGTAAAATATGAACAAATGCGTTGGAATCTCGCCGAGGTTAAAGACCGGTATGATGAGTTAATAGATAAAGAGATTAAAATTAGACATTTATTTGATTTGCCGGAAATTAATTCCGAAGAGCGCCAGCTTGGTATTGGAGGTCCTAAAGCTTCTTTAATTTCTAATTACAGTCCTGCTCAAGAAGTTGCTCACCTTACAGAATCCGAAGTTGATAGATTACTTAAATTATCCAAATTCGAACTTGAAAATTACAATAAAGTTGAAAATTCATTAATTGAAATTA
>JAYEHE010000052.1:0-5423 GCA_034659415.1 Candidatus Zixiibacteriota bacterium
TAACAATAATTGTCCCTTTGCATATTTTATTTAACTTAAGTATTGCTTGTTTAGCAGTTCTTGATTTTGTAAATGGTAAAGCATAACTATCGGCAACAACCAAATGATCAACCAATGGGAAGACAGAAGAAACATCATTTCTTATTGAACCGATATCAAACGATACAATTGCTCCTGCTTTTTTTGCCCACCGAGCCAATTTTATTGTCGCCGGCATATCTCGTCCATCGAGATGTACAATTTTAGGGATTGGATAGTCAGATAACATTAAGTCATTTGGTCTAATAAAAATCTTTCTGGATAATACCATCGTTCTTCGGCCGCTGTCTTTTTCAATCCATCCTGAAGCTACTGCTGATGATTGTTTTTTCTTTATTACATAATCACAGATAACTTTTTCTGATTCAAGCTCGCTAATCCCTAAATCTCCAATAATATCATTACCAACTACAGCTATTAGAGCTGTGTTATAACCTAATCGTGACAAACCGACAGTAACATTAGGGATCGGTCCACCCCCCTGCATTTTAAAATCATCAGCATCAATTTTCATCTCTGCTTTAGGATATTTATTTACAGAAAACAGTAAATCAAACGGGACAATGCCCATACCCAGACAATCAATTGTTTTAATTTTTTTCAATGATTGCCTTTCCTCCGCTTAGATCAGTAATCATTTTTATAAACATTTCGGATTTTGATTTTCTTATAGAGATTTCTAATTTTACATGATCGGAAAACTCCGAGTTTGTTATAGTTGCTTCATAATTTGGCAGTTGATTCAGGAGTTGATTATATAAAGTAAAATCTAAATCTACTTTTACCAAATCAGTTAAATATATTTTTTTTATACCGGAAAGAGATATGACTTCTTTTGTGGTTTCACTATAAGCTTTAACAAGACCGCCAGTGCCTAATTTTGTCCCTCCGAAATAGCGAGTAACAATAATTAATGCATTGCTCAAATTGTTACCTTCAATATGGTCATAGATAGGTTTTCCTGCAGTACCGGATGGTTCACCATCGTCGGAATACTTAAAGGTTCTTTCATTAAACAAACCATAAGTCCAACCATAGCAATTATGCGTAGCTGAGTATTCCTGTTTACGAATTCCCTGAAGTTTGCTTTCAACGACTGATAAAGAGCCAGTTTTAAATGATCGTCCTATAAATCGGGAACCTTTAAATTTTAATTCAATAGATTCTTCCCGATTGATGCTGAAATAATAATCATTCATGATAATTATTAAACTAATGAGACGATAATATCGTCAATTTTTTCCAATCCTACCATAGGAATTGCACCTAATGTCACAGCTTTGTTTAAACTCTCTTTATCAGCATGAGCACCGGTGACAGGATCAACAATGATAAAACAGAGCTTACCTATTTCATTACAGCACTTAAGCAAATCCAATACTTTTTCAGAATTATTATAAATTTCAGTAATAATAACTGCCTGTGCAATTGATGCAATCAAACGGTTTGATTCTTTATAGTTTTCAACTGAGAATTTTGAGTCCGGAGCATACTCAGACAATATACATCCATTTTTTGTAATATCTATTGCCAAAGGAACATTATCTTCGGGAATAATATTATCAAAGCCATTATCAAGAACTGCACAGGAAAATCCATTATTGGTAGAATATCCCAATTGAGCCGCGGCATCAATTCCTTTTCTTAAGGAAGTTACCAATTGGACATTTTCTTTAACGAATTTTTCAACGATATTTATTGTCAACTCAATACCTTTGTTAGTTGCTTTTTCTGTGCCTGAAATAGCTACAATTTTTTTATCTTTATCAAAAAATTTGCCACGCAAATAAAACATGGGAGGTGGATCATTTAGCTCTAATAATTGGCCAGGATATTCTTTATCGAACCTTGTGATCAATCCAATTTTACGGTCAGACATGGTTTCAAGATATTCTTCCGCCGCTTCCATATATTCATTACTATGACTAATTTTGTTGGCAAGGTCAGTTGACATATTTTCTATTGCCATTAAAGTTCCGGCATCACTATTTACAATTCGGTCTAAACTGCCATAATAATGCATAAGAGAAGTAAACGTTCTTGGACTGACGCCGGCAAACTTACATAGAGCAACAACTTGCTGTCTTATTTTTTTGTCAGAATTCATTTTAATAATGTGAGCAGAGAATTTAGTTTTGTCAATGAATTAACTTCTTTGTTGAAAAAGAAATATATATATATTATTCTAAAACAATAATTAATGGAGTGTAAAATTATATGAAACGAATATTATTATTATTTATATTTAGCCTGATTGGCTTTGGTTGTTCATCGCAAAATAAAGATTCCGAATATTATTTAAAATCAGGCCAGAAATCATTCCTGGCAGGAAAATATAGCGAAGCTACTAATCTATTTCTTGATGGACTAAAACATAGCCCGTCTAACCATGAACTTTTGTATTATACAGGGCTTTCTTACCAAAAAGAATATATGTATGATTCATCTCTATTTTATCTGAAAAAAGTTGATTTACTCTTTCCGCATGAGAGGGAAATAAATCTGGCAATTTATCAGGTTGCTCCCAAAGTTAAAGATTGGGAGAACAGTATTAGAGCTATAAAGGTATTAATTAATTCAGGCGACAATGAAGAAAAATACTGGAAAGATTTTATTCAATACTACGGCAATCGAGAGATGTATGTAAATTCTATGTATTATCTCAGAAAAGTCATTCCCAAAGAGCCTGAAAATATTGAACCCTATTTACAAATGTGTAATTTTTCTGCATTGGCAGAATCATTAGAAACAGCTCAGGCATATAATGATACTGCTGTTGATAAATTTGGTTATTTAGATGAATTAAAATCTAATCAAGGAACAATTTTAGCTTTCAGGGGTGAATTAAAAAAAGCAGAAAAAATATTCAGAGAGCTTTTCAACTTAGACACAACAAATATTTATTATAAAACAAATCTTGCCAGTTCTCTATCAGACCAAAATAATATTTCAAAGAAAAAAGAAGCTCTCAAATTATTTAAAGAAGTTAGACTTCAAACATCAGCCAACAGCATACAGTTAGATTCTATTATCAATAATCTCAAAGAAGAGATTCAAAAATAATTTAAATTATCCTGTTAATAATTAATGAAAAAATGGGCAGGATAATTTCTTATCCTGCCCAACGCAGGGCTGTCTCTAGGATGAGACAGAGGGGGGTCTTTATTGAGTACCTTAATTTACTTATTATAACTCCGTTGTCAATAGTTTTGTTCCAATTAATTTAAAAATGACAGAAAAATGACAGGAACTCATCTATAAGTAAGAGCCACCATAATATTGATGGCTCTCTATTTTCTACAAGTGAAATCGGAGGTTAATCAAGTTCACCTTATAATTCATCTGAATCGTCTATGACATCACCACAATATAATTTCCATCGAAGCTGGAAGAAATTACCTCTCATACCTTGAGTACTTGTATATTTACCTTTCAGCAAACCTATCGGCTGGTTATTTTCAGAATAAATTTGCCCTTTTAGCCAGCCTCCTGCATAACGAGAAGCATTTACATTTGCATTTTCATCTGGGTGTCCCTGATATGTACCTTTGATAAATCCTTCAAATTCACCGTTTCTGCTAATCCATTTACCGAAAAAGACCTCATCGCCATCGTCATTTATTCCATAATGACCTTCCACAAAGCCCATTACACGACTACGATGAGAATACCATACACCTTTAAACTGGTTATTCCCTTGTTCATCCTGACCCCATCTACCGGTGGCAAATCCTCTGGGACAAACTTTTTTATCGAGTTTAAAAGCATTAAAGGCAACTGCATTTGAATCATCAAGATATACAATAGTGTCAAGGGATTCAAGCTCATCGAGTGTAAATACACGGCTATAAGGTACAGTTTCAAAAGCCACAGTTACAGGTAAATCATCAGGGTAGGTTGTATCTACTGTAGCAACTTCTGATGAATCACCCAGAGTATCAATAATATAAGAATAGGTTGTGTCAAAAATTGGCAGAAGCTTCGGAACAAAAATATCAAAACTGATTCCGTCATTATGAACTGTTGTCTGAGAAACCCATTCAACCAAGTTTCTATCAGTTCTTTCCAAAATATAATCCTGAGTTTCTTCGAACCTAATCAATCTTCTTACTACAAGACCACCTCTGGAAATTGTCAAGCTACCAGTCCAGTCGGTAAGACTTGTTACCGTAGAATCATAGCAGAGTTGTCCCCAAATTACTCTTAAATGGTAATAACCGGCTTCGGAATCATTAACTAATGAATCCATATCAGAAGTGGAAAGGATAGGATCATCAAAATCCACTGTCCCCTCTTCTTCATCTAATAAATCAGCATCCCCAAAAGCGGTAGATTCGGAAACAGCCGTATAACCGCCAAACTCATCTTCAAGATTAACTCCGGTCGCATCATTATTGACAGAATTATCAGAACAGCCAACTGCCAATAACATCGCTAACAGAATCAAAAGAGAAACAGTTAAATTTTTCATTTTTCCTCCACTTAATAAATTAAATTTTAATCTCATTTAATTATAATACAAAATCTATGCCATAACAGATGATTGTCTATAAGTGATTACTGTACTGTAACATAAGATAAATGGCTATTGGATAGATTCTATTATAGTCGAACTAAATGGTACACCTGAACCGGAAAGAACAAAGGGGCATGTTGAAAAAGTCTAATATGTCATAAGACTAAAAGGGGTAATTTGCAAATTCTTCTACAGATTATTTTATCTTAGTGATAAAACCGTCTGCTGATTTTAATTTTTCGCATGCGACATCTTTTGAGCAATTAAATTTTTTCATAACAATAGCTGTTTTTACACTGCCATCACTTTGTACAAGTAATTCCGAGGCTTGTTCAATTGAGATTTCAAACATTTCCATCAGAATTTTTCTGGAACGGGCAACGAGTTTATCCGATGTTGACTGTAAATCAACCATCAGATTACCATACGTTTTCCCCATTAAAACCATCGCTGTCGTGGAAATAAGATTAAGAACCATCTTTTGAGCAGTGCCAGATTTCATTCGGGTTGAACCAGTAATAATTTCCGGACCAACTGGAACCGAAATCAAATAATTCAGATTTTTAATAACATCTTTTTTTAAATAAATTTCATCAGGTTTATTGCAGATTATTAAAGCGGTTTTACAATTTTGATTTTGAGCAAATTCAAGCCCTGAAAGCGTATAAGGTGTCCGGCAGGATGCAGCAATTCCAATTATCATATCTTTGTCTGAAATTTGATGTTTGGTCAAATCAGCAATAGCGGCATTAATGTTATCTTCGACTCCTTCTTTAGATAAAATAAGAGTATCATATCCGCCGGAAATAACACCAATTATTTTGTCTGGGTAAGTTCCAAAAGTAGGCGGGCATTCTGCCGCATCAAG
>JAYEHE010000053.1:0-3846 GCA_034659415.1 Candidatus Zixiibacteriota bacterium
ATGGAAACAACATTAGCTAATATATCCAAAGATGGAACAATTTCAAATCCATCAGTCAAACATGGAAATATATCTTTGAGTGGTATTGTGCATGAACATTTTGTAAGCGGACAGGATGAAACATCTACTTTTGAATCAAGAAGGGCTCGTCTTGCCGTAAAAGGAGATATTAACGACTACGCACAGATAAAAATTCAGACTGAGTTTGCTAAATCTCCTAAACTGCTGGACGGAAAAGTAACTATTTCACCCAATTCCAACTGGTCAATTAGCATAGGACAGTATGAGCCACCGTTCGGCACAGACTTTCTTATCTCAGCTACAAGCACGCCGTTTGTGAATGACGCAATGGCAACCGGTCTGGGTACTGATCGCGATATAGGTGGTACTATTTCATTTCGGGAAAAAATAAATCCGGATTTCTCGTATAAATTAACTGCCGGTATGTTTAATGGCTCAGGCATCAATACCTCTGATGTCAATGACAGCAAAAACTTCGTAGCTCGTCTTGAGGCAAAGTTGATGGGCACTTTCACTTTTGCTCCAAACATCTACGCAGGAAAAACAAACGAAATAAATTCGCTCAAAGAAGACCTTCTTGATATAGGAAGCTCTCTGTCTTGGAGTTGGAGACAGGAAAAAATCGCATTTGAATATATACGGTCTAAACATGGAGATACTAAACGCAGTGGTTGGCATATCTGGGGTGGACATATGTTTTCGATCGATTCTAAATTTATGCCAAAATTACAAGTACTTGCACGTTATGAACAACAAGACCTTGATATGGACATAAACAATAACCGAACAGATAGAATTACACTGGGAACAAATATCTTTGTTGATAATAAATACACAAAAATACAGTTGAACTATCAAATCAATACTGAAGAGGGAGCTTCAATAAGTAATAACGAATTTCTTGTGAACTTTCAGTTAGCGTTCTAACGAAAGTAAAGAAATCATATTAAGAAAAAACTAAATTAACTTTTCAAAGGAGAATTGTGATGAGTTGGAAAAATCTTAAAATTGGCAAGAAGTTGTATATCGGCTTCGGAATCGTTCTCATTCTGGCTATGGCTGTTGGCTATATCGGATGGAGCGGTCTCGACAATGTAGCCAAAAGAGTGGTAAATGCTGATGATGCCAACCGATTGATCAAGTGGAGTTTGGAGTGTCGTCGGCAGGAAAAAAACTACATCCTGCGCAATGATATGATGTACGCCGAACGTGTGCACAAAATCTCAGCCAAGATGTATGAGTTAGCTGATGAGTTGAAAGCACGCTTTCAAGACCCAGTTGATATCACAGCTATGGAGACAACTTATGAGCATATGAAGGAATACGAAACTGACTTCGGCAACTGGGTCAAACTTCACCACGAAGTCACTATCGCTATGGAGACTATGACAGAAGCGGCTCGCACAGTTAATGAGGAAGCTACGGCACTAAGGGTACACCAGAGAGAAAAAATGCAGGAAGAACTTCTGGCGCAGAATGCTCACGAAAAACTGGCAGACCGCTGGGACAAGGCGGACGACGCCAACCGACTGATAAGATTTATGCTGGAATGCCGACAGGCGGAAAAAAATTGGATAATTCGCAAGAATGATGAATATGCGGATGCTGTGCTGACAAAAATTGATGAATTTGTTGAACAGTGTAATACGACCAGAGCTAAGATGAAACAACAGGTAAATATTGACCAGATGGACGCTATTCTTGTTGATATTGGCAATTACAAAAAGGGATTTGAGACCTATCAAGGTATTCATGAAGAACAATTAAAAAGTTCAGAGACTTTGGTTGCGGCAGCTCGGAAAACTATTGCTAACCTTGATGAACTCCGTCAAGGTCAGAAGGAAAAGATGCAGGATGCTGAATCTCAGGCTCTTACGCTTATGATCAGTTTTGTTATTGGTGCTGTTTTAATAGGTCTTTTTGTGGCATTCTTTATTGCACGTGGAATTTCTAACCCTGTTGCAAGAATGGCTTTTGTCGCAGAAGAAATATCCAAAGGTGATGTTCAACATGAAATAGAACTGGATTCAAAAGATGAAATTGGTGTTTTGGCAGGAGCTTTCCGTCAACTTATTGACTACATGAAAGAGTTATCAGGTGTAGCAGAAAGTATTGCAGAAAACGATCTTACTGTAAAAGTAACACCGAAATCAGAAAAAGATGTTTTGGGTAATTCGTTCAAAACTATGATTTCGGGTCTTGTTGGAATGGTCACCCAACTTGGAGGTGCCGCCAGTGAGGTTGCATCTGCTTCTGCAGAAGTCTCCGCCTCAGCTGAACAAATCTCCAGAGGAGCTGAAAACCAGGAACAACAGGTTTCTCAGGTTACTGTAGCAATGGAAGAAATGACAGCAACTATCGTGGAATCCGCCAAGAATGCCGGCGATGCATCTGATGGCTCTAAAGGTGCCGCCGAAACCGCCGGAAATGGTGGACAAGTTGTAAGTGAAACAATTGAAGGCATGGGTAGAATTGCTCAGGTTGTAAGTGAATCATCAGAAAATATTGGTAAATTGGCAACCTCAGCTGAAGAGATTGGTGAAATTATTGGCGTTATCGATGATGTAGCCGACCAAACAAACCTACTCGCTTTGAACGCCGCTATTGAAGCGGCAAGAGCAGGTGAACATGGACGTGGTTTTGCGGTAGTAGCTGACGAAGTACGTAAACTTGCTGAACGAACCGGAAAAGCAACCGGCGAAATAACAAGTATGATTAAGGGAATTCAGGAAGGAACTAAAGTAGCTGTGGCTTCAATGGAAACCGGTACAAATGAAGTTAGTTCTGGTAGAGAACTTGCTGACAAAGCTGGTAATAGTTTGAATGAAGTAGTAAACGGCTCACAACGCGTGATGGATATGATTCAACAAATTGCTACTGCAACAGAGGAACAATCTGCCGCCGCAGAAGAAATATCCAAAAATATTGAACAAGTTTCATTAGCAACTAAAGAATCAGCCGCTGGTGCAGGACAAGCCGCTACAGCTTCTGAAGAACTGAGCAGAAATGCTGAAGGACTTCAACAGATAGTTGCAAGATTCAAAGTCTCTAATGATTCACTCGAAGAAACTCACGAAACTGCTTCAGTTGAATCATAAGTTAGGAGAATTTAATGGATATTAAAAAAAATAAATCAGAAGATGACAGCCTGGATAATCTTATTCAGCTTGTTACTTTCAAACTTGGGAAAGAAGTGTTTGGGATTGATATTCTCTTAGTTCAAGAAATAAATCGGATGATAGAGATTACCAAAATCCCGCAAGCTCCATTTTACTGCGAAGGGGTTATCAATTTACGAGGTAAAGTAATACCTGTAATAAACCTTCGCAAAAAATTTGAGCTTGAATCAAAAGAATGGGATAGGTCAACCAGAATTTTAGTCTGTGATGTTGGAGATAGTATCATAGGAATGATTGTTGACTCTGTTGAAGAGGTTCTCAAAATACCTAAATCAACTCTTGAACAAACTCCTGATATTGTAAGTTCTGTTAATTCGGATTACATTGAAGGTATTGCTAAACAGGAGAACCAACTTTTGATGTATCTTAATGTAGCCAAGGTTGCATCAGATGCAAGTGAATTGATTGATTCTGTAGTAGAAGAAGAACAACTCGTGTAATAGCGAATTGATTTTATATGTTCTCTATAAAGTCAGGAGTCTTACGGCTCCTGACTTTTTTTGTTAACAAGGCAAGCCTCTTCGAGGCTTTCCCTACAAAAGTCGAAGTATGTTCAAATTACATAACTTTTTTAACTGTCCCGTCCATTGAAACAACAATAAAAATAACTATGGGCATATCCCCTGTCCAAATTTAAAATTTAATA
>JAYEHE010000053.1:3946-5393 GCA_034659415.1 Candidatus Zixiibacteriota bacterium
CTTCGAGGCTTTCCCTACAAAAGTCGAAGTATGTTCAAATTACATAACTTTTTTAACTGTCCCGTCCATTGAAACAACAATAAAAATAACTATGGGCATATCCCCTGTCCAAATTTAAAATTTAATATTAACCAATAAAAAAACCGGCATATTGCCGGTTTTTTATAATAACCTCTCGTATTTGTTACTAACCTTTAAATAATAAAATCACTGATCCAGCAGTAACAGTAACTGGAAGAAGAGCAAAAAATGAATAAGGCACAAAAAATGAGCCAATAAAAGCTAAAGCAACAGCAGGTATAACCAAAAACCTTAAAGTAGAAAATGTGATTTTTGCCAATTTTGAAACAATAAAAATCAGCAGAGCCGCCAAAGCTATATAAGCGGCAACCAAACCATTTTCACCAAAATGCTTTACAATTACTTCCCTAACCTGATCAATCAGACTTGAATATTCACCCGCTTTTGCCGAAGCAGTTTCGGTAAAATCCTGTACTTTACTTAGAATATCAGAATTAAGCATTTTCCGCCTCTTCTAATGGTTCAATGGTCAAAGTAGATTCTCCTACACGAGTTAAACCCTCCATTCTGGAAGTAAGGAAATTCTTTGATGTAATCCATTTGTGAGAAACTTCTAATATCTCCTGCTGATCAATCTCACTCTCCCAGTCAAATATGACCTGGTCAATATTTTGATTGTCAACAGTGACATCATCCATCGTCAAAACAAATTTCACTTTCATAACGTACCACCCAGTTTCAATTCATTTTCTTGTTCCATGAATTACATGCAAGAGAAATGCCACCCGACAGCAATCTCCGGCAATGGCACTTAAGTGGTTGAATGACAATCAAGTATGGTTGAGATTGTTCAAAAATTGAACAGTTGGGAATTATTTAAAAATAAAATCAAAATTTAAAATATGGGGAATTTCCCATAGATATAAAAAAAACCCGACAGCATATAAGCTTTCGGGTTTTTAAATATTACGGAATTTTTTTTAGATTATTATTATCCCTGTCTGTTTGGGCAATTTTACGATAAGTCCTGTTATCGCAGACAGATCAATTCCATGATCTTATCAACAGACAATTAATTTAACAATAATCTCTTAAACGTTGTATTGTGGTTACGTTTGTAAATTCTGTTAATCTCCCTCACAAGGCATTAACAGTCCTGTTTTGCCATAGGCAATCTTCTCCTTGGTTAAAAGGTTCTTGTCCAAGGCGGTTTCAAATTTGATAGGCAGGGCTATGGAGTCAATGTGCTTCGTTGTCAATTAAGTGAGGGTTGTTTAAAGAGTAACCGGACTCGTTACTCTCTTTACGCTTTAATATAACATTTTAGTATAAATTCTGTCAAGGGAAAGAATTCTAAATCTGCCAATTTGTCAGCCAAACATATTCAAAGAGTATTTAAAATCTTTTATATTAAGACTTTAGCCGT
>JAYEHE010000054.1:0-5385 GCA_034659415.1 Candidatus Zixiibacteriota bacterium
ATTTCAACCAAAGTAGCTCCGGATCTTTTAGAGTTAACCGGTAAACTGGCCGCAGGATGCACAATCGCCGATGTCCCTACTGATATAAATATATCTGCTGTTTCTGATTTGGTAAAAGCTTCACTGATAATTAATTCATTAAGCATTTCCCCAAACCAAACAACATCAGGACGAATTTTACCCCCACAATATACACAAAGTGGGATACTCTCAGGATCAATTTCTATTTCTTTATCAACAATTTTATTACAATTCATACACTTGTTGCGATAAATATTTCCATGAAGTTCCAGAATATTTTCCGAACCAGCCATTTTATGAAGACTATCAACATTTTGAGTTATTAAAGTATAATCATCAAAAAATTCCGCTAATTCAACCAGTGCATAATGTCCCGGGTTCGGTTTAACTTCGCTCATTAATTCCCGACGCCAATTATACCATTCCCAAACTACTTGAGAATTTGACATAAACGCTTCCATTGTTGCCAATTCTTCCGGTCTAAATTTTCCCCATAAACCTTCCTTCCCCCTAAACGTAGGAACTCCTGATTCGGAAGAAATACCGGCTCCGGTCAATACAACACAATTTTTTGATTTTTTTATAATTTCAACCAGATTTTCTAACATAAAAAGAAGATAAGTTCTCTTTAGTGAAAAGACAATCTCTTATTAATAAGCCTATAATATATTGATAAACAACATATTAGCACTTATTTACAAAGGTTGATTTTTTGAGGTACTTAGGAATTTCTGAAATTTCCCCACTAAAAAGTGAAAAATCAAATTTTAATGGACGGTTTGTTAATTCAAGTTCAAACAGATTCACTAATGTTGTCCCTTGATATACTTTCTCAAATCCTCCCTCAGATAAAGATACCGAAAATATCGGTAATTGCCACATCTCTGATAGATTATCACCACCAAAAGAAACAGCCAAATTTCGATATTCATCTATCACAGAATAGTTCATACATTCGGCATATCTTATTTCAGAATCGAGAAACCCGTTTTCATGCTTATTATTATTTACTTTAACATACCTATCTATCGCATGGCCAGCTTGGAAATTAAAATTATTTTCAATACCAAATTTAACTTTTACCGGCTCTTTGGAATTTGTGCAAAGCTCATAACTTACTTTAATAATATCTGAATTTCTGAAATCGAATTTTTTCTTTATACTAACTTGAATCATATTATTATCCCGTCGCAGAAAGCCATCTCTTGTTAGAGTAAGAGTTCCATTTTTTTTATCAATATCAGAATCGTACTGCTCAAGAATAAAATCTCCCTCCTCACCAAACCGACCGGATTTAAATCTATTAATATCAACATCAGAGGCAAAGAAATGATCTATAAAACAATTTTTGCCATACCAGTCTTCAATTAAAACATCACTAAGACCGGACTCTTTAGCCAGAACCTGATCGTGGATAGAGTTGGTTGTTCCTGCCTGATTGGGAAGAATAGCTTTATCAAGTTTCAAGTGATA
The DNA here is from genome assembly GCA_034659415.1 of Candidatus Zixiibacteriota bacterium. Lineage (GTDB taxonomy): Bacteria > Zixibacteria > MSB-5A5 > GN15 > FEB-12 > QNAD01. Next base: position 1,495 of record JAYEHE010000054.1, read on the forward strand.
TCCTTCTTTCCGGCGAGTAAAAGTATCAGTAAAATTATATTTGAATTCATTCGATGCCAACAAAATCATGCTTCCTCCCATAGCAGGCTTAAAAATAGACATCTGTTTTTCATTGGAAACAATAATTTCATCATTGCCATCAATATCAAAATCAGTTTTATTCAATGAGAGCGATTGAGTTTGCAGAAGTTGGTCCAGCTCAGAGTTCGCTTCTAATAAGGTTTGCCAAATAGCTTGTCTTATATGTGGAAGATATATCCCGCCAAAAACACCATGCCAATAAGGACAGTTGCACTGTCCGGCAAATAATCTGTCTCTGGCTCGGTTAGCATCGTTATATTTTTCTGGAAATTCATTCTCAAATCTTATAAGTTTTTTTGATACCAGTTGCATCATTTTATGCATCATATTTGATTCTTCATATTTGGAAAGAAATCCTCGCCAATGACCACCTCTTACGAACCTGCCAAATCTTTCATCAAGATTATAATCTTTTAAAGTTTGTTCAAAAGATTCATACTCCAAAAATGCCTGTGTAGGCAAAGACCAATGAAGCATTTCAGCATACGAAGCTGATGGAATATATGCTCTGCCAATAATCTTCTGATTAGCGGCAACCGAAAGAGGGACCACTTCCAGCCAATCTGAATTTTTCTGGAGTTCTTCAAAGAAATTAATCAACCACTTATCTTTATAACAATGCTGATAGGTATTAGGCCAAACACCGAATTTTTCACCGTCATCAGCATAAACCGCACAACCATTTGGGTTTTGTTCTGCCTGTTTTTTTAACTCATTAATTACTTCTTCCACTGTGCCAAAAGGAATTAAATATCTCAATTTTTTTTGAATCGGAAGCAAAGTAACTGTGTGACCTTCATTCTCAGTCAAAAATGGTCCGGTAAGTTGAGCATGTTCAAAACCGGCATAAACAAAATGCGTGTCGTCTATAGGAAGGAATTTTACGCCCGCTTCAGAAAGAAGTTTAGGCATATGCGGTTCCCATATTCTCTCGGTTAACCATAACCCTTTTGATTCAACTTCAAAATGATCTTTGATATACTTTGATAATTTATTAATCTGTCCAATTACATCTCTACCCGGTATAGAACTCAATATCGGTTCATAAAAACCACCAGTAAGAATTTCTATCTGACCATTATCTATCAGTTGAGCAACAAGTTGAAAATAATCGGCATGATTTGTTTTTTGCCAATCCCATAATATTCCTGATTGATGCAGAGATATTTTAATGTTTTCATACTGTTTTAGTAATTTTAAAAAAGGTAAATATGCCGACCTATGGGCATCTTCAAAAACAAAATCAAAATTACCAACTGGTTGATGGTTATGAATTCCAAATGCAAGTTTAAATTTATTCATTAGTATTAAAACAACTCAAATTTAAGGTTTATATATTTACGAGGGTTTTCTTTTATATCTCTAATTAAATCATCAACATTATCTGCTGTTTTTAGCAAATCATCATATAGCTTTCTATCCTCAAGAAATAATTGCAAAGAACCATCGGAATTATTTATTTTATCAGCAAATTCTCGGGCTGATATTGAAAGCGAGTCAAGGCGAATTACAAAATTATCCATTCTTTTAGATATTCTTTCAAATCTCCGTAGCGATGAATCTATTACTGGGGTGTTATTGGCTACAAGCTGATTAAGCTTTTTTGAGGCATCCAAAAAATTGTCAACAGTTTTGTCCATTTTGGTTTCATTATTAGCCAGATAGTTATTTAATCGTCCGGAGACCTGTTCAAGATTATCAACAGTAGAATTAAATCTTTTCAGAGTAGAATCAGAGCCAACTGTCTGCCTAAAAGAGACAACAAGTTCATGAAGCTCTGTTACCATTTCACCCATCAGCCCCATAACTTCCGGCATACCGGAATCATAACTTCCAACAGAAACAGAATTCAATGCCAGTAGTTTTTCTGATTTCCCCGGATAAACAGCTACAAACCGTTCACCCATCAAACCATAATTTCTAATTATAAATTGAGCATCTTCCTTTAATATGACATCACCGGCTAAAATAAATTCAACCTGAACTCCTTTTTCAGTAAGATTCATCTGATTGACTTTTCCTTTAAAAACTCCTGACACCGTAACGATATTACCAACCTTCAGCATCCCGACATCTTCAAACAATACGTTAATTTTTTGAGAGTTACTATCCAGCCTATAACTCTGCAACCAGTATAATGAGCTAATTAAAATTATGATTCCCAGAAGGACGAAAAGTCCAACTTTTATTTCTAAGCTCCGTTTAGTCATATTACACCATATATCGGTAAGTTATTATAAATTCTCAAGTTATAATGTGAAAAAACTAAAGGGAATCAGCTATGGCAAGATAATTTTCATATCGGAACCGATGTATTTTGCCCTTATCCAAAGCCATTTTAACAGCACATTGTGGCTCATGGGAATGACTGCAACGATTAAATTTACATTGCCCTAAATACGGAAGAAATTCAGGATAAAATTCAACTAATTCTTCTTTTTCTACTTCCCACAATCCCATTACTTTCAGACCGGGGGAATCAACTATAAAGCCACCCGATGGTATTTCAAACATTTCAATATTTGTTGTCGTGTGTTTACCGCGATTGGTGTAAGACGAAACTTTGCCTACTTTACGGTCTAACCCTGGAATCAGACAATTTAGAATATGTGATTTACCCACTCCGCTATGTCCCACAAATAAAGTACGATGCCCCATGAGTCCGTTTTTTAATTCTTCAATGCCTATATTTTCAATAGCCGACGTAACAAAAACTTTAAAACCTATTGAACGATAAGCCTCAATAATATAATCCAAATCATCAGGCGGTTTTAAATCAATTTTGTTAATAATAATCAAAGGTTCCATATTTCCAATTTGAGCGGCAATAAGAAAACGGTCTATAATTCCTGTTTTTAATAAAGGAGATTTAATTGATGCTACCGCCGCTAATTGATCCAAATTAGAAGCAATAACCTGTTTGATGCTTTCGGTTACAACGGTTGGCCTGAAAAATGCTGTTCGTCTCTCAAGAACTTTATCAATAGCACCTCGGCTACTTTGATCCCGGGTAAAAAGAACATCATCGCCAACTGCAACCGGAGTAGTTGACTGCGCTTCATGTTTAACTTTTTTACGAACTTCGCATTTTATCCGCTCGCCATTTTCAGCACGAACTTCAAAAAGCCTTCCACGAGTGGCAATAACTATTCCTTTTTCCTGATTATCCATGGTAAGATAAGTTAGTGGAACAGAATCTATTTAACAAGCAAGATATTTGGCTCATCAAAAATTGTAACTATTACAAAAAAACAAATATACCTGTAAAACAAAATTCGGCAAAACCCTTAAAAACCAAAATTATATAATTGCCTTATATCTAATTCTATTTAAATTAAAGAATGTTTCAATATATGATAAATATCTTTCGCTTTCTTATCATATTTCTTGTTGTGTCTCTTTTGATAACCTCTTGTACAACAAAAAAGGAATCAGGGAAAGTATATGTGGTGTATTGCATTGATACGGAAAGCGATGCATATAATTACAGAAAATTTCAACAATCTTTAAAATTAAACTCATTATTATTGGGGACCAGAGCAACCTTTGATACAGCATGGAGAAACAGGCTTAAAGATAGTTATGGTAACAGGCTAAAAATTTCATGGTTTCTAATGACAATCGAAGGTTATAGGGAAACTTTTCAGGGAATTAATGCAATCCCAAACTTGTTTATTAAAAACTTTAAAAATCAAATAAATAATTACCAGGATGAGATTGGATGGCATTATCATCATTCAGATTGGTATAAGCAAAAATCAAAAAATTATTTCCAATGGAACTTAATAGAAACATTCAACAATACAATAT
>JAYEHE010000055.1:0-5362 GCA_034659415.1 Candidatus Zixiibacteriota bacterium
CATTAATGATTTTTTTCATAATAAGTTTAATTTTTAATGTTTGCTAACGAGTGAATATAATGACCACTCATTATATTTCCATTATATATTTTGTTAAAAAATTCCATAATTCAATATTATCCAATGGCTTATAAATGTTACCTGCCTGTGCGTAGCACGCAGACAAGTCAAATCCCTTGTTGGTAATATAAGTATAAATTTTTGTAGTTTTAATATTTTCATATCCTTAGAATGTATATTAAATCTATTCGCAAATATAATAAAAATTTTTAATATGCAACAAAATAATACAGTTTTTTTCCTTTTACCCAACTATAAATAAGCAAATTAGACTTAACGACAGTCTGTCTAATAACCCTAACCACTGATTAAATTTTTGTCAAATGAAAGGATATATTTCCTTTACTCAACTTTTTCTATGGTCAAAAAAGATGTTAATCCAAAAACACAATTATCTTTTTCTTTTATCTAATGAACCGCCAAGGCGGAGATTAGTCCGTCAGCCGCCTACTTGATTACCAACTTTTATTCTTTTATCAATTTATAAACTGTTTTTCCTTTTTCAATTTCAACACAGAAATCATCTTCAAATGTCTTGCATTCAATTTCCGAAATTAATAAGGTATCTATGTTCATTTGATATGTATAAGACACTGCATTAGGATTATTTTTAAACATTAAATAGATTTTATCCAGTTGCATTCCAGCATCATTGTAGTCAAGATTTAACTCGTAGGACAGCAAACTGTCCATACCTTGTATAGTTCCGCTTGGTTTAAATTCTACTTCAATATCGTCTATTTTGTATTTTCCTGATACAAATGCACTATTTACAAGCTCATTGAATCCATTTTCATTGTTGGGTGCTTTTATATATTTTTTTTCATCAACAATCATTAATTTATCTCTAAACTCAACTTTATAATAAGCTTCCGTAGTGTCCGAACTGAAAATTTGCCCATTATTTTTTGAGGTCATCAAAATAATATTGTCGGCACCACCTTCATGAATGTTCATTCTCATGATTGAGTTGTCCTTGGAAATTCTATAAAAATCATCAACGTCCACTTCTCCTGCTTTCTTTGTTGATTTTGTTTTTTGAAGCGTTTCGAAATAACTTCCATAAACCCAAAATCCTACGTGTTCTACCGAAAGGTCAACATAACTAGAAACAGAGTCTATCTGTGATTCTGAATTCTGTACTGTTGTTTTTTCTGTTTGCGAAGAACATCCTGTAATTAGTGCGATTATTAATATTTTGAATAGTACTCTCATTTTTCATAATTGTTAGTAACGGCAGTCTGTCTAATAACCCTAACCACCGATTAAATTTTTGTCAAATATATGGACATTTCTGCTTTGCTAAAAAATAATTTGCTTTTTTTAGGTTTATTTTTGCTAGAATTTCTTTTGATATTTAAAAATCCTAACTTATTATTTTTCTCTAAAGTGATGATTTACTTTTGCGAAAAATTGGTGATTTGCAATTGCGAAAAATTGGTAATTTTACTTTTGCCATTTACAGATGTTAATCCAAAAATACAATTATCTTTTTCTTTTATCTAATGAATCGCCAAGTACAGCCTGTGCCGAATACTTTCAGTAAGACCCACTTGGTTTATCCTGAATGAAGTTGAAGGGCTTGGTGGTCCCGACCAAAAGGTGCGGGATAAATTATGAGAGCTGCACTTTGTTAGCCGTAGTTTTAACGAAGGAATACTGACGGAGATTACTCCGTCAGCCGCCTACTTGATTATAGCCTGTTGATTATTGTTTCTGTTAACCAATTGTCAGATTAATTTTTTTCCCAAATCCGATTTCTACTAACCGATAAAGAGTTGATAATTGAATATCACTATGACCATTCTCAATCCGTGAGATGAAACTTTTTCTTGTCCCAGTCTTATTAGCAAGTTCTTCTTGTGTCATACTGATTTCTTTTCTTGCGTCTCTGAGAATTTCTCCAATTGCAAAGGCTTTTGCTTTAATCTCAAATTCAGTTCTTTTTTTAGTTCCAATCTTGCCATATCTGCTGTCAAGATGTTCGTCAAATGTTGTTATGTCTTTCATTTTTTACCTTCTTTCTTTTTTTGCATAAAATATTCTTTTTTTATTTGATGAGCTTTTTCAATTTCTTTTTTGGGTGTCTTCTGAGTTTTCTTTTGAAAGCCATTAAATAGAATGATTAAATTCCCTTTGTCAAAACAACAAAAAATTCTAAAGATATTACTTTCAAATTCAAGTTTTATTTCAAATAGTCCTTCATACCCAGTCATTGAGTCAAAGAATTTCTTTGGAATTCTGTCAGCATTTGTAATAAGATATAGAACGTAGTCAATCTTATCTTTAACTTTTTCTGTCTGCGAATTGAAGAAGTCCCAATAATAGCTTTTGAAATATATGAGTTGTCGTTTATTCTCCATGCTGCAAAGTTAACTATTAATGGAACATAAAGCAATTGTTCAATAAAAATTATTTACATGTGGATTTTTTCTTTCAATTCCAACTAACGTCAAAGTTAATGGTTTAATTTACAATCAATTAATAGTTTTCAATTTTGTTCATTTCAACCCTTTATTTTATTATTCGTTAGCTGAAAAACTCAACGGATTTTTCTCCGTAGGGGGATTGGCTCTAACGGCAGTCTGTCTAATAACCCTAACCACCGATTAAATTTTTGTCAAATGAAAGGATATGTTTCCTTTACTCAACTTTTTCTATGGTCAAAAAAGATGTTAATCCAAAAACACAATTATCTTTTTCTTTTATCTAATGAACCGCCAAGTACAGCCTATGCCGAATACTTTCGGTAAGACTCGCTTGGTTTATCCTGAATGAAGTTGAAGGGCTTGGTGGTCCCGACCAAAAGGTGCGGGATAAATTGTGAGAGGTACACTTTGTTAGCCGTAGTTTTAACGAAGGAATACTGCTCCGTACGAATTAGCCGCCTACTCAATTGTAGCCAGTATTTATTCATTCTATTAATTTTTCTGTGGAAGTTTAATACCATATTTATAGAATTTAACAAATCCTTCAATCCTTTCATCTTTAATAATATCTGTAATTATTTCTGACTTACCATCATATTGATTTGGATATATGATTAAACAATCAACAATCTCGGGATTAACTGTATCAATATTTAATTTTTTCAATACCTTACAGTCTCTTGAATATCCACTAAGTTGTCTAATATCTTCAATGTCATATTTTAATTGATACTTTTCTTTGTATTTAGCATCAATTATAGTTTTATTTTCTATATCCAAGAAATCGGTTTCTCCATATTTACCATGAAACTGATATAATATGTTTTTACGAAATGCCTTTTTTAGTTTACTAAAAACATAAAGTTCAAATAATAAAGGCATATTGATATAAAATGGAACACTAACCGTTTCGTTATTTCTTGTTGCATTATCCAAAGCATAAGAAAATCGTTCCATTATCATTTTTGCTAATTTTAAACCTTCTTCATATTCTTTGAAAAAATTCGTGCTTTTTAATGTTTTAATTTTTCTTATATCCACATCATCTGAAATATTTTCAAATGCAGACATACAAAAATTTAGAAGCTGCGATATTTGATTATGTTTTCTTAAATTTACAGTAGTCAAGTATGTTGAAACAAATACCAATGCTTTTTTTAATATTCTATTTTCTATACAGTTTGAAGTAAATTTTTGATATGAGCAAAATGTTTTATGATGTTTATTCCTTACATGATTGTTTTTAATCGTATTGGACAATAATATTCTGCCTTTAACTTTTGAACTAAGGTTTTCTTGTACTCTTACATATCCTTTTTTTAGTCCTTTTTTTACAATCTTTTTTACAACAGAAAGAAAATGAATAATCAATATTGGTGTTATTTCAAACCTATTTGCTGGGATTTTTATTTTGGATTTGTCGAAATAGATGTCATATATTTTTTGTTTACCTCTATTTTTGTTTATTTCTTTTGCGATTATTGGCTCTGAAAGACAATCAATGAACATTTGAACATAATCCAATTCATCTATTTTGGGATAAACAGCCAAAGCATATTCTTCTTCGACCAACCAATCTACACCAATGAAATAATCTGCATGAAAGGATGAACTTAAATTTAAATAATTAACATTTTTAGTTTCGCTATCAAAATCCAAAGGTAGTGTTGAAATATCAATTTCTTCACACTTTATTTGACTGTGTTCTTTCGTTTCAAACAAATACTTCATGTTAACCTTGCAGCACATTAATTAAGTTAATTATCTTTTCTCCATATAGAACTCCATCTTTCACATACTCTTTCAAGATAGGTTTAATTTCATATTCCAATTTCATGCTAAGTTCCTGAACATTTTTTGCAAGAAAGTAACTGTGCCCAATCATTACATCTTCTTTGTGAAAATCTGGTGATAAAAACTCTTCTTTAAACAGTTTCTCAACATTCTCATATAAACTTATTGCGTATTTTCTCGTGTTTTCTGTATCATAGCTATCAAAATTTTGTAGAACTTCGATTTTTGAAGGCATATCAATAAAGGCGAATCTTCGTCTTATTGCATAATCAATATTCCCTACACTTCTATCAGCGGTATTCATTGTACCGATAACATATAAATTTTGTGGTAAAGTTAATTCTCTACTACCTTCATATTCATACATACTTTCCACAATTTCTCCTCGATATTCAAGAGCATAAATTAGTTCGCCTAAAACAGAAGATAGGTTAGCTCTGTTGATTTCATCAATTATTAAAACATAATTTCCTTTGGGGTTATCTATTGCTTTTTCAGCAAATTCAGCTAAAATTTTATTGTGAACATTATATCTTACTTCTCCTTCTTCTGTTTCTGCGACTATCCCACGAACAAAATCTTCATAATTATATGAGGGGTGAAATTGAATAAAGGCACTTTCTCCTTCTGCAATGACCATTTCATTTTCTGTAATTTTGTCACCTTCTTTTAGGTTGAAATTATCATACAAAAAACGCATAAAATCAAATGGACTTATATCTTTATCATATTCCCTTTTTTTTGATTTATATATTTCGTTAAGTTTCTTGTTCTTTTCAAAAACTGAAAGACCTGATGTCGATTCTCCAAATAATTGCAAAGCATATTCAATGTTTTTTTCGCTGTTTATTGGAAAGTAATAGTCAGGATAATAAGAACTTAGTATTTTTAACAAAAAACCATTTCCTAAAAACTCTGCACCTTTTTCAGGAGCATTGTTTTTGACAACATCAAAAATCAATTTAGATAAAACAGACATAGCTTGTTCTGGTTCTGAATAGTCTTTTAACAATTTCCCATGCAAGCTATAATCTTCCTTTTTTCTACTCCAATAAATTAAATATGACCTAGCACTTCCG
>JAYEHE010000056.1:0-5335 GCA_034659415.1 Candidatus Zixiibacteriota bacterium
GGGGATCCAGGTTTTCTTTATCTTTGTTGATGATTCATTTCTGTATCACATGGTGCACGAGGACGTACACCACGCACGGAATGGGCGAATCTGAAGATTCACCCCTCACGATATTTGTGGGCGGTTCGCCGCGGCGAACCCTCGTCTGTCCCAGTTTTCAATCAAACTCGCTTGGAGATGAAAGTGCCCAAAATAACCCCCGACCAACGTTTTGTTGACTTTGTACGTCTTTGTAATTAGAGTAAAACAATAAAAATTTAAGGTATAATAGATAATAAAATGAAAAAATTTATAATAATTTTCGTATTGCTATTTTTAATTATTCTATCAGGTCAATCTTCGCATGCTTTTAATAAATCAATTATCAAAGGTGGCTTTGGAATTAAATTTGGTTTTATAAATGCAAGCACTGTCCATGTCACCAATAAACTAACTGACCAAAAAGTAGGTGATTATCTTACTAACGCAGGTTTAAGTTTTGCTCTTTTTCTGGATATTCCACAATCAAGAAAACTGATAACATCTTTTGAAATAGCTATTCAGGATATTCAAGCATTCGATAATCGGGAAAAAGTAATAAATGCTAATTTTACTCTTAAGAGAATTATTTATAAATCTCGCACTCGGATGGCTATCAAACCGTATTTGGGTGTTGGTTATGCTTATCTGGCAAATTTGAAAATGCTTCAGAAAGTAAATTTTCTTACCTATCATTTGGGGACTGAGGTTGTTTTTTTGATTGACCCTAAATATGCACTGGTTACAGAATTTGGGATTATTGGCTCTCCGCATGGGCGAAACGATGATTATAAAATTACAACCAATCCAATTCTTTTGCTCCGTGCCGGAATTATTTTTTGATCAATTAGTTCTTTTACAGTCCGAAATACTTGCTTTTTCACAAATTATTTATTTATATAAAGTACTTCTTTGACACTGAAACCTTAGACATAGTTTTATCAAATGTGATGCATCGAATAAACAACTATATTCGGGAGGAAATACGATGCAGAAATCTATAGCTCATTTTGACTGGGGGGTGTTTGGTGTTCAACAGGCTGTAAAAAGAGGGGATACTATTATAGTTGTCGATGTTCTTAGTTTTTCTACATCAGTTGCCATTGCTGTTAAAAATTCCGCTTTTATTTTTCCCGCTAAATCAGATGAAGATGCGATGAATTTAAAAGATCAATTTCGTACTGAGATTTCTGTGAAAAGAAATGAAGTGCCCTCGAAAGGTAAGTTTTCGCTATCTCCAGCGACTTACTATGAAATTGAGCCGGAGACAAAAATAACATTATTATCCCCCAATGGTGCTACCTGTACAAGACAGATAGATAATAGCCAGTCTGTTTTTTGCGGAGCATTAGTAAATTGTTCGACAGTTGCCGAAGCCGCGTTTAATGAAGCAGTGAAACAGAACAATAATATTACTGTGGTTGCCTGTGGCGAAAGATTAAAAGGTTCTGATGATATTCATAAAATTAGAATGGCTGTCGAGGATTATCTTGGAGCTGGAGCCATTTTGTCAAAAATACCATTACCCAAAACAGCCGAATCAATAGTTTGTGAAAATGCTTATGGAAAATTAGCTAATCATGTTCCTGATTTAATATGGAAATGTGAGAGTGGGGTCGAATTAAGAGAAATTAATTTTGGAAATGATATTCATATTGCAACCAACTTGAATTCTATTCCTATAGCTCCGATTTATAAAAACGGGTTCTATCAGGATTTTAATAAAGTCATTTCTGTAAGCAGTTTACTCTAAAATTAAAAACTGCTTGGTAAACATTAATTTTTATATTATAGTAAAACCCTAAAAAATATTGGGGCAGTAGCTCAGTTGGGAGAGCGCAACGTTCGCAACGTTGAGGTCGTGGGTTCGATCCCCATCTGCTCCATGTAAGTTAATAGAACCCAATCAGATAGAGTTTGATTGGGAGAGATTAACAAAATTGGGTCGAATATCAGACAAGCTTTGCTTGTGTGCTAGATGGGGAGTTAGCGGTGCCCTGTAACCCGGAATCCGCTATACCGGGGTTGAATCCCCACCTGAGGACTTGACGATCTTATTGGCAGATAGTTAAGCGGTATTGATGATCGGGTCCCGTACAACATAAGCCTGTTAACTCCGTCAGGGCTGGAAAGCAGCAGCGGTATTCAGATTCTTATGTGTGTTGCGGGTCCACCCGGTTTGAGCTGGCTGGTTTGAAACCAATTTGAAAGCGGTTCGAAGGTGGGTGCACTAAACTTGAAAGTGCAGATTTAAATATCTGCACTTTTTTATTTTTTGAATTTACTGTTGGCTTTTTTGTGTGTGGTGTACGTCTTCGTGCACCACGTAATGTTGGAGCAGACGAGGGTTCGCTGCGGGGAATCGCCCACAAGAAATGCAGGTTTGGAAGAAGACCACACCGCAAGTGAGTTGGGTACCCACAAAATTAAAATGATAATAGAGTAGGTTTCTTTGAAGCCTTATCTACTTCGATTCCCTCGGTCTGATAAATTTTTTCTAATTAAAATTTCTGATAATTCTGATTATTTCACCAGGGGAGGTAGCATGCATCAATTCTTCTCGAACAGATTCGTATTGGACAATCTCAGTAAGCGATTTAAATGCTTTTAAATATAGATTGTCATCATAAGGCGGAGCCGCCATAACAAAAAACAGATGCGTCCGTTTACGATCAAGAGAGTTAAAATCATAACCTTCGTGTGAACGTGCAAAAGCCAGAATGAAATCTTTCGCCTGCATCGACCGAATATGTGGAATAGCAATTCCATAACCGATTCCGGTTGTTGCTTTTTTTTCACGATTGATAAAATCTAAAAGAAGTTTTGTGCGGTTGCCGATGCGATTACCTTTTTCAATCAGAGTGACCAATTCATCAAGAATCTTTTCTTTGCAGTTTTGTTGCCATTTAGATATAGAGGTTCCTTCCTCAAATGGTTCTATAATAGTTTCCATCTCGAGCTTGATAACATCTTCGGATAAATATCTTGAAAGGTTCATGCTCATAATTATCGGTCACATCCTATTATTTTTTAGGATAGTATAGAAATATTTTCCAGCAAGTCAAACGGTTTCAAGAGAGTTAAAAGTCAAAACCCCCGTGCTCACAGTCCGCCAATGGCGGGGTTTTGACATTCTTATTTTTGCTGAAGATGTTGAAACTACAGGAGTTTCAACCTACAAAAACTGATGTCGAAACATATCAAGAAACCCGACAATTTAAGAGAGTCAGAGTAGGTCAGTCCGCTTAGGCGGACCGACCTACTCATATTGCCGCCCACAGAATAATTATAAGATATCTAATTTTTCCTATAAATTGCTTGATTTTAGTGCATATTCAAGGTTCTTGACTTATGGTAGCTTTTAAAGTAATTTTAGTTTTAAAAATAGACTGTTTTTCTATTTTAAAGGTAGAAGAATTCTGCCGATAAATAAATAAATAACATAGTTTTAGCGAGGAATTAGTGAATTATTCGGATTTAAAAAGAACACATAATTGCGGACAATTATCGTTGGCTGATAAAGGACAAACTGTCTGTTTAAATGGCTGGGTTGATGGCTATAGAAATTTGGGTGGTTTACTATTTATAGATTTAAGAGACAGATACGGGTTAACTCAGATGGTTGTAAATCCGGAAACTTTTGATTCTGAAATGCTGAAAGAGGCAACTCGTGCCAGGCATGAATTTGTTGTGGCTGGCATAGGTACTGTTGAACCAAGACCGGATGGAATGATAAATAAAAATATGGCGACTGGTGAGATTGAAATTAATCTGGAAAAGTTCTTTATCTTAGCGGAATCCAAAACACCCCCTTTTGAAATTGAAGACGAAACTTCTGCCAAAGAAGCTCTTAGGTTGGAATATCGTTATTTGGATCTTCGCAGGAAACCATTTCAAGAACGGTTAAAAAAGAGACATGAAATAGCCCTTTCGGTACGAAATTATTTGAGCAGTGAAGATTTTTATGAAATTGAAACGCCATTGTTAATTAAATCCACTCCGGAGGGTGCCCGTGACTATGTGGTGCCAAGTAGAGTACACTGGGGTAAATTTTATGCGTTGCCTCAGTCACCCCAACTTTTTAAACAGATTTTGATGGTGAGCGGGTTTGATAAATATTTTCAGATTGCCAGATGTCTGCGCGATGAAGACTTAAGAGCTGACCGCCAACCGGAACACACTCAAATTGATATGGAGATGTCTTTTGTAACTCCGGATGATGTTTTTGCTGTTTTTGAAAGATTGATAAAACATGTTTATAAAGAAACTCTGGATGTTGATATTGAAATACCATTTCCCAGATATACCTATGATGAAGTTATGAATCGATGGGGGATTGATAAACCTGATTTAAGGTTTGGCATGGAGATTACAAATTTATCTGATATAGTTGCTGAATCTAAATTCAAAGTGTTTGCTGATAATGTAAAAAAGGGTGGGGTTGTAAAAGGAATAGTTCTTAAAGGTGGTGGAAATTATTCCCGCAAGCAGATTGATGGACTTACGGATTTAGCAAAAGAACATGGTGCCGGCGGATTAGCTTATATTTTAAGAACTGACACTGAAGATAAATCGCCTATTAAAAAATTTATTGGTGAATCTGTCATATCTCAATTATTAGAAAAAGCTGAAGTTGAAAAAGGGGATGCGTTGTTTATTATTTCCGATGCTCCTATTAAAACCGAATCTATATTAGGACAGCTTCGTTTGCATTTGGGTCGGAAGCATGAGCTAATAAATAAAAATGAATGGAAAATGCTCTGGGTTATGGAGTTTCCACTTTTTGATTATGACGAAGAGACCGATAGTTTTTCGGCAATGCATAATATAGTATCGCATCCGATTGAAAAGGATATGCCTTTGATTGACGAAGGGTTTAAAACAGATATGCCTAAAAGTGATTTAAATCATCCCTGGCGGCGTGCTCATGCATCGCAATATGATTTGGTTATCAATGGTTGGGAGATTGCATCGGGTGGACAAAGAATAAATAGAAGTGAACTCCAGAAAAAAATTCTGAATATATTGGGTATTGATGACGAGCGGGCAGAAAATATGTTTGGTTTTCTTTTGAGGGCTTTGGAATACGGCGCTCCACCACATGCAGGAATTGCGGCTGGTCTTGACAGGTTAGTAACTTTAATGACCAAAACTGATACGATTCGTGATGTAATAGCTTTTCCGAAAACAGCCAATGCCATATCTTTGATGGATAGTTCGCCGTCAGATATTGATAAGGATCAGTTAAATGAATTAGGTCTTAGTTTAGTTGAAAGAAAAAAAGAAGAATAATCTTTATATGAGTAACGACACAGAA
>JAYEHE010000057.1:0-5331 GCA_034659415.1 Candidatus Zixiibacteriota bacterium
ATGAGACTTTATCAACAAGCCGCAAGGGGTGGGATACCCTTATAGTTGTGATTTTTTATACTGTCGTTATATTTTTTGTTCCTGTCGTTCCCGACGCCGATCGGGAATCCAGGTTCTCTTTGTTTTTATTGGTGATTTACCTCTACAATAGAATTCAAAATAAAAAAGAAACATGAAAACCTGGGTTCTTGTTTTCACAGTAACGACATAATAAATAATGCATTTAGAGTGTACCCATCTCCACCATCGACAGACGATGGCGAAAATATCAAAAGTAGGGCATGTTTCTCTTTTTTGGAAACATGCCATTTTTATTTTTACAGAAAAGCAGATATCAAGACTATACACTCAAGATAAAGAGCCCCACCCTACTATCGCTGAAATTACAGGTATTGCAATTACTCTGCTGGAAGAAGATCAGGGTCGCTATGTTTGAGCATATCAAGATATCCCATCCCTACGCTACCAGTATATGCTTCAGGGGCAGAATATAATTTATCCCTCAACGCATAATCAAGCGTCACAAACTCATACCCCAGCTTCTCAATCTGCGTTAACATCTCATCCAAAAACAAAGCGTTCAAATGATTTGCACGAAGCTGTAAAATCTGGCGGCACGACCGTTTTAATACTTCTTTGGACAAAAGTTCTGAGCGTTCTATTTCATCAAGCACATGATTGACATATTCATTCATCAGTTCATAAAACTGAGTGGAATCAAAAACACCTTCGTTTTTTTCTACCGTTAAATTATATAGATAATCTTCAACAGTAACGGTAACATGAGCAGTCAAAATATTATATTCATCGAGAAAATCAGTTACTTCTCTTTTTTTAATCAAATCATCACCATAATGTAAAAATGGAAACCGGAAAAACCGCGGTTTCTGTCCAAACCCGGAAAGCATCGGCTCCAACGCCTCGTTTCCAGTTACAATATCAGTAATAAACTGCGTCGGCTCTAACTGATGATAGTCATTGTAGGAATAGGTCAGATTCCCCAACCTGTGGCCAGCGTTTAGCCATCTGCCAAGCAAATCATAATTAGCTTCGATTTTAGAACCAACCACAAACCCAGCCGCCTTGATATTATGTTTTTTCAATGTACTGAGAATCATATTGGTAATAGTATCTTTAGCCGGTTCAGCAAACGATGTAGCGACTGGTAATTCATCGAATGTTATACATATTTTTTTATTCTTCTTTGTTTTCTGCGATTGAGCAAAAAGAAAAGCAGGTATAATTAATAAAATTAATATAACCTCAAAAAATATTTTGGGGAATTTAACTCTACAAGTTATGATTTTTTATGCACCCCTATCTCATGAATCATAGTAAAATTAGTTGCAACCGTTGAACCAAAAGGCACTCCGCCTGTAATAACAACTTTATCCCCTTTTTTGACCAGTTTCTTTTCACGATTTATTTTTTCAACCGTTTTCAGCATATCATTGAAAGATTTAGGGTGTGTAATTTCAACCGAATATACCGAACGATATAACGATAGTCCTGATTGTACTTTTTTATTAGGAGTCAAGGCGATAATAGGTTGTTGCGGAAATAGATTAGAAATTAACTCGGCTGTAAAACCGGAAGTTGTATAGGCAAAAATCAATTTCAGATCGCATCTATTATCAATATTACTAACCGCTTCCGCAATAGCCAAAGGAATCTCCGATTTAATTAAATGTGTCTCAAGTTCCACGTCCGGTCGTTGAGAATCTGACTCTGTTGTTTCAATAACATTTGACATTGTTTCAACAACCTCAACAGGATATTCTCCGGTTGCAGTTTCCGCCGACAACATAACAGCATCAACAAAATCAAACACAGCCGAAGCCACATCGTTTATTTCCGCTCTTGTCGCCCGAGGTGAAAAACGCATCGACTCCATCATTTGAGTAGCAACTATTACTGGTTTATGATGCCTATTTGCCAATTTGATAATTTTTTTCTGAAGCTTCGGCAAATCTTCTGGAGGAAGTTCCACCCCTAAATCTCCCCGAGCCACCATAACACCATCCGCCAAAAGCATTATTTCATCAATATCTTGAATTGCTTCTTTTTTCTCAAGTTTGGCAATGACTCTTTGACTTCCCCCATATCGTTTGATAATCTTTTTAGCCTCAATAATATCATTTCCAGAACGAACAAAAGAAAGAGCAATATAATCAACATTGGCTCGAACCGCTGTTTTTATATCTTCTTTATCTTTTTGGGTAATTGTAGGGATTTTCAGATCTGTATCCGGAAGATTTACACCTTTTGCAGAAAGCAATTTCCCTGCGTTGAGAGCTTTAATTTTTATCCCATTCTTTCCAACTTCGGTAATTTGAAATATTATATTCCCGTCATCAACAAACAGTCTTTCGCCTTTTTTAATAGATTTTATTATTGCCGGATGATTGACGCTAATTATTTTTTTCTGAATATCTGTTTTCCCTGATGTCAATGTAAAGACCGAACCAGGTTTAACAGGAACTTCTTTATCAAAATGACCCAACCTTAATTTGGGTCCGGATATGTCAAACAGTATCCCAACCGGAGAATCATTTGCTTTCTTAATACCACCGCGAATAATATTGGCGGCTTTGAGAAAATCCTCGGTTTTGCCATGAGAGCAATTTACTCTAAACAAATTAACACCGGACTGGATAAGTTTACTTACCTTCGCCTGAGTATTTACAGACGGACCATACGTAGCAATGATTTTAGTTTTTTTCATACATTTAAAATATATTCGGATACTCGCTAATCAACAAAAATAAACTATTCCAGTGTTAGGGCGCGATTCTGGCGCTCGTCGTAATAACTTGTCTTGCATGCTATTAGAGAACCTCTGGTAAGTTTTTTACATTTTTTTAATCTAATTCTTTGAAAATCGCATATAATTTATTATATTATTTGGCTTAATAAAATGAACCTAACGAAAAGGATTGAAATTTAAAGTTGGGGGAAAAGGATATATGAATAAAAAAGTTATAATTGCTGCTAACAACATGATTTTCACTTCAAAAATGATGAGTATTCTGGATAACATGGAAGCTGAAGGAATTAAAGCAATCCGTTCTGATGAAATTTTCGTCAAAGCTCAAGAATTGATTCCTGATTTGATTGTTATCGATTTAAATCTCAATGGAATTGAAGCACCATCATTGATTAACAAACTACGATCCTATGGAGCAACACGGTCTATCCCAATTGTATGCTACTCACCAAATACTTTAAAAGATCAAATGAAAGCGGCTAAAACAGCAGGGGCAACGGAGGTATTGGCGAACTCAAAAATGAGTTCAAAAATGAATCAGATAATAGGTAAGTACGTTACCGTATAATTAGAAAAGCCAGGCAGTCATTGTCTGGCTTTTTTATTGCTTACTTCTGAAAATCCATGCTTCATTTTTTGCATTATGCCTTGGATTAAGATAATGAAGAATCCTGTCAATCCTTGATGGGGATGAATAGTATATTTCCCGTAACGAACCGACTTCGCTCTCAATAATTTCTTTATATTTTTTAAGTTCATTTGAATTCGGCGGGTAAATGACATAATAGTCAGCAATAAAATTTGATGATTTTATTTTACCAAGCTCGTCCCAATCAAAAACACAAAGCGTATCAACTTTAGTATATCCTGCATAATCAAAAGGGTAAAGCTCTCTTTTGGTTGGCGAAACAAAAGCTATTTTAGCAGGTGAAGCACTGTCATAATTTTGTTCAATCCAGCTCATCGGTTCTACAAGACCCTTGTGCCAAAAATTGAATGTAAAAAGAATTAACAAAGTAAAATTAACAATTAACGTAAAAGAAATAATTGACAGATACATTTTTTTATTTTTGAACAGATAAATCTTCTCTTTGTATTGATGCCATAAAGTAAAAATAAAAATCAAAATTAACACTGGAATAATTGGAATCATAAACCGTTCCTGTCGATTGCTTAGCATAGTATGGAATACTATAAATGACAGCGTTGATATTGTTAATATCAGATGTTTGTTCCAGAATTTTTTCTTAAAAGCAAAAATAATCAAAATGATTGATAATGGAGGAATAAAAAAGAATATAATTTCCAAAGGATAAATAAATACAGTTGTGTTATACATTGATTGTCCATTTATAGCCCCAAAAATAAGACTAATAGTGGTTCCGGCAAATTTCCCCAATAACCAATAATCAGATAAAGCTGAAATAAGAATCATTAAAAATACAGATAACGAATAATAGATAACCGGCTTAAGTTCCCTATATTGAAACCATAATAGAAAAGGAACCGGAATAACCGCCAGTGCAATCTGAAATCTTACCATCCATGCTAATCCGGTAAACAGTCCTGCAGTGATCAACCAGTTGTTTGTTCTGGTAAATTGATATTTATATATTGCATAAATAGCAACAATCCAAAAATGCCCGCCAACAACTTCAATTAGATTCCTGACTGATAAAAATGGCACTCCAAAATGCAATGCTCCAACTAATCCGGCAATTAAAGCAAATTTGGCAGATTTTGTGATATCTAACGTTAATCGGTAATAAATATATACAGGGATTAAAGACAGAATTGCGTGTACTGCTCGAATGAAATACATCATATTATCAAGGGAAACAACTCCGAAAAATCTAAGAATTTTCATCTGTCCTAAAAGAATAAGATTATATAATGGAAACCTATTCAACTCTGAAGGTGGATTTTTTGCCCAAGCTAATAACCCATCGCTATTAAAAACACCATAACGCAACCAGTCATAAGCTATTGCAATTGTTTCAAAATGGTCATCAGATGCCATATACCCTTTAGAATAAATAACTGCCAACAATCTTACCAGAAGTGCGGATATCATTATCGTAGCTAAAGGATATTTATCAAAAATAAATTCTCTGTTTTTCATTTAGCCAAATATCAACCGACAAAGTATTACGGGCAAGAATTAATTTAAGTTAAAATTTGTTTTTCTTAAGAAAAATCTGTTATTTCAAATTAAATTGAGAACTATATGTATAAAATATTTATAACCATAATTCTTCTTGTTAGCAGTGTTACTGCTGTAAATATTGATTCTTTGTTAGTTAAATCTATTGGAGGAAATAAAGGATATAACGCCTTAAAAAATTTAGAAACTATAACCACCGAAGGTACAGTAATATTAAACGGCATATCAGGTAAATTCAAACAGATATTAAAAATGCCTAATAAACTTTATGTCGAAATTGATATGGAAAATTTCAGTCTTATTCAAGGCTATGATGGGATTACTGCATGGGGCAAAGATTTAAACGAATCATATACGGAAATAACCGGTTATGAAAAAAATAATATACTAAGTACACTGT
>JAYEHE010000058.1:0-5323 GCA_034659415.1 Candidatus Zixiibacteriota bacterium
AAAAGAATTTCATAGTTAGTGTTTTTTTAGATAAACAAAAAATTGAAATAACTTATAACAAGCCTTTCCTATCTCCATTTAGATATAAATATGAAATACTTGTTGATGGGGAGATAAAAGAAAAAACAAGTGATAACTCAATTAGAGTTTTTAACTTACTATTCCCTCATAATGGATATACCTTCTCAATTTATATTGATGAACACATAGCATTTAAGGGATATTATGTCCCCAATTAAATACCCTACCAAATTCCCAGTATATCTTTGGCGGCATCGCTACACATCTCTTTCGGGTCCCAAACCGGATCCCAAACCAGAATGACTTTTACCGATGATACTCCGTCCAGCTTCTCTACTTCCCGATGAACCATCGCAATTAACATTTCTCCAAATGGGCAGGCAGGAGTGGTCAACGTCATTTTAATTTCAACTTTTCCATCGTTATCAATAATAATGTCATAGATTAAACCTAAATCTACAATTCCGACTCTGATTTCCGGATCATTTATAGGTTTGATGACCTCTCTGATTTCATCAACAGTAGGTAGTGGCATTATTTTTTCTCTTCCGTTGAAGTTGAAGCTTTTTCGCTTTTGTCCTTATCTTTATAATTTTTGACCCCTTCCAAAAAAGTTACCCATGACAACAGGGCACATTTGATACGAACCGGAAATTGCTTTACTCCTTGTAGGGCATCAATATCACCCAGCTCTTCGGGGATTTCATCAATCTCTCCCTTTAACATTTTTTTTACAACTTCAGCAATAGCAATAAGTTCATCAAGCGATTTTCCTTTTGAAATTTCTGCAAGCATTGAGCCGGAAGCTACCGAAATAGCACATCCTCGGCAGTTAACATGAATATCTTTGACGAGTCCGTCGCCAAGTTCAACCTGCATATCAATCTCATCACCGCATGAAGGATTCATTCCTTCCGATGAAATATCAGCTGTATCAACAGGTTTTTTACCTCTTGGAGAACGATAATGGTCAAGAATTATATCACGATACATGTCATCAAGTTGATCATTCATACGCCAAAATAACTCCTCATCTCTTTTAGGGCTTTCACCAAAGCATCAATATCAGCTTCATCATTATAAATATACAAAGAAGCCCGAGCTGTGGCAACCTTTCCCAGAATTCTCATCAGCGGTTGGGCACAATGATGTCCGGCGCGAATAGCAATACCTCTCGAATCCAAAAAAGTGCCAACATCATGAGGGTGAATATCTTTATCGGTAAAAGATATGGCACCTCCTCGTTGCTCAGTTTCCATAGGACCTTGAATTTCTAATCCTTCTATTTCAGATAATTTTTCAATTGCATAACCGGTTAAATTAATTTCATGCTGTCTGATTTTATCTATTCCAATTAATTCCAAATAATTTAAAGCAGTATCAAAGGCGACAACATCAGCAATGTTAGGAGTGCCGGCTTCAAATTTACCAGGGATTTCATTCCATGTGATTTTATCAAAGCTGACCTGTCTTATCATTTCTCCACCAAGATTAAATGGCGGCATTGCTTCCAAAATATTTCTTTTTCCAAACAAAACACCGACTCCGGTAGGTCCGCACATTTTATGTGAAGAAAAAGTATAGAAATCAACATCCAGTTTTTTAACATTAACTTTCATATGGGGAGCAGCCTGAGCACCATCGGCTAAAATAAGGGCACCTTGAGCGTGAGCTTTTTCTGCCAGCATTTTGATAGGATTGATTGTGCCAAGAACATTGGACATATGACTAACTGCAACTAATTTTGTTTTTTCTGTGATGATATTGTCAATATTGCTCAAGTCCAAGTGTCCGCATAAAGTAATAGGGATTTTCTTTATAGTAGCGTTTTTCTTTTTAGCAAGAATAACCCATGGGACAAAATTGGCATGATGTTCCATCTCGGTTATAACAATCTCATCACCTTCGGAAATATTGGCTTCTCCCCAGGAATACATAACCAAATTTATTGCTTCGGTTGCACCGCGAGTAAAAATTATTTCATCAGCATCAACATCGCCAATAAAACGGGCAACATGTTTTCTTGTGTTTTCGTAAGATTCGGTCGCTTTAGTTGCCAAAGAATGCAATCCACGATGAATATTGGAATTTGATTTTTCGTAGAATTTGGTAATAGCATCAATTACCATCTGTGGCTTTTGGGTCGAAGCTGCATTATCGAGATAGACCAATTTTTTCCCATAAACTTTCTCTTTGAGAATTGGAAAATCATTTTTTATTTTCTCGACATTCAAAATATTTGAACTGTTGCTACTTTTTGATCTTTCCTTTTTATCTGATATAAGACTACTCACTTTCAATCCTCTAATTTTACATAGATGTCATTGCCATCAATTTTAACTTCATAAGTATCTAACGGAACCAAAGCCGGAGGTGCTTTAACTGCTCCTGATTTTATTTCAAAGCGTGCACCATGTCTGGGACAGACTACTTCATTGTTTTGAATATTGCCGGAACTGATAGGAGCTGAATCATGAGTACATTCATCAAGCAAAGCATAAAACTTACCTTCTATATTACAAATAATAATTTGGTTATGCCCTATATGGAAAGCTTTCATCTCTCCAGTCGGAACATCAGCTGTTGTTGCTACTTTTTTAAATTTACTCATCTTTAAATATCCTCTAACCTTTGTTCTAAAAATCCGGTTAATCTTTCTTTTAAATCTTCAGGAGTTTTTTGCAAAGTTGTTTCCATAAATCCGGAAACAATCATTTTAACAGCATTATCTTTATCAATACCGCGTGCGTTCAAGTAAAAAATTGTTTCTTCATCAATTGGACCGATTGTTGCTCCATGCGAGCAGGAAACTTCTTCATTTAGAATCTCAAGTTCCGGAATTGTTTCTGCTTTGGTGCCTTTATTTAAAAGAAGGTTTCTGTTTTCCTGAAAGGCTTCGCAATTTTTTGCTCCGGTTTCAATTTTAATAAGTCCTGTGTAAGCTGACAAAGCTTTATCTTTCAAGACAACTTTAAAATTAATATCAGATGTAGTATTGCTTGCTGTGTGATGATGGAAAGTATGATTGTCTAAGTGCTGACGATTCGAACCAAATAGTAACCCATAGATGTTACTATTTGCTCCATCACCGGTTAGCTCAATGCCAAAATTTTGTTTGCTTAATGATGCACCGAATACAAAGGGGAGAGTTAGCATTTGTGCATCATGTTCCAAATGTGCCCGATGAGTCAAAAAGGAATTCATGGCTGATGTTTGCCTTTGAAGAGAAACATATCGGGTGCGACTGTTTTGCAAGCCGAAAATTTCAACAGCACCGTTTGAAAAGCTCAATCCTTGTTCCATGTCCTGTGAACCGCCGCCATATTCATCAATCAATGTAAGTTCTGAATTCTCACCTGTAATTACTAATAATCTGGGGAAAGTAATTGAATTATGCAGACCGGCTTCACGTAGCAGGTGAATAGGATGTTCAATTTTAATGTTGTTGGGTATATAAATAAAAATGCCATCATTCCATAAGGCACCGTTCATCGCCTCAAATTTACCCGTTTTATTATTTACTAATTGATAAAGATATTTTTCAACTAAGTTGTTATGTTTTTCAAACGCATCAGATAATTTGCAGGCTATTATTCCCTGAGCGGTAAGTTTTTCAAAACCGTAAAAATTAATATCTCTTCCACCTATATCAGTTACCAGCCCTGAAAGTGAACCTTCTTCAAGATGTTTTTTCTCAAGTTTAACTACATTATCATAGTTTTTGCCAAAACTGGTCTCATTTGCAGAGTTAGCATCAAACATCAATTGTTCAGGGTTAGTGTAACGCCATAGATGAAGATTACGAGGAGGAAGAGGTGTCTTATTGAAATCGTTTCTGGCTGTTTCGCGTTTTTCTTTCAGCCATTCGGAGCCTCTTAATAATTCTGGTGATAATTCTGGTATGTTAAAATCTTTATTTTGAAAATCTATATTATTCATTATCCAATAGATCCTTCCATTTCAAGCTGAATAAGGCGATTTAATTCAACCGCATATTCCAAAGGTAACTCTTTGGTAAACGGTTCCATAAAGCCATTTACAATCAAAAGACGTGCATCATCTTCGGTAAGTCCCCGACTGGTAAGATAGAAGAGTTGTTCTTCGGCTACCCTGGAAACTCGTGCTTCATGTTCTACTTTGACCTGATCGTTATCTACTTCCATAGTCGGGTAGGTATCAGAGCGAGCTTCATCACCAATCAAAAGAGCATCACATTCTACTGAAACTTTTGAGTTTTCAGCTCCTTTGTGGATTTTTACCAACCCTCTATAAGAAGCTCTGCCATTATCTTTTGAGATAGATTTGGATGTGATGCGTGATGATGTGTTTGGGGCGATATGAACAACTTTTGAGCCGGTGTCCTGATGTTGGTCAGCTCCGGCGAATGCAACCGATAAAACTTCCCCTTTAGCACCTTCTTCCATAAGTTGAATACATGGATATTTCATGCTTAATCGGGACCCCATATTTCCATCAACCCATTCAACAGCGGCATTTTTGAAAACAGACCCTCTTTTGGTTACCAGATTGAAGATATTCCTCGACCAATTCTGAATTGTAGTATATCGGATATATGAGTTTTCATGTGCCCTTATTTCCACAACAGCCGAATGTAAAGAATTAGTTGAATAAATTGGAGCAGTGCAACCTTCAATATAATGTACCCGTGAATCTTTATCTGCAATGATTAGAGTTCTTTCAAATTGTCCCATGTTTTCAGCGTTGATTCTAAAGTATGCCTGAAGAGGAATTTTGACATCGATACCCGGGGGAACATAGAGGAATGATCCTCCTGACCAAACTGCTGTATTAAGAGCCGCAAATTTATTGTCCGAAGATGGAATAACAGTGCTGAAATATTTATGAACAAGTTCTTCATGCTCTCTTAAGCCACTATCCATATCAAGAAATATAATTCCTTGTTTTTTTAAGTCTTCTTTCAAGGAGTGGTAAACAACCTCAGATTCATACTGGGCAGTAACGCCACCCAAAAATTTCTGTTCCGCTTCAGGAACGCCAAGTTTGTCAAAAGTGTTTTTAATATATTGAGGAACATCATCCCAGTTATCCTGTTGTTTTTCTACAGGCCTCATGAAATAATAAATGTCATCAAAATCTATTTCACTCAAAAGCTCTGTGTTGCCCCATTTGGGCATTGGTTTGGAATAAAAAATATCCAAGGCTTCATGGCGTTTTTCTTTCATCCACTTTGGTTCTTTTTTTATTTTCGAAATCATTTCCACAACTTCATGATTAAGACCTTTAGCTCCTTTGTGGAAATATTCTACAGGGTCTTTGAAGC
>JAYEHE010000059.1:0-5304 GCA_034659415.1 Candidatus Zixiibacteriota bacterium
CTATGATCATACTGATTTTGAAGTTTGGGTTATAGCCGCTAATTTAGATAAAGGTGCTATTTATGATGTTACATTAGTAGCCGCCTTAATGGGTGAAACGCCTGTTGATGGTGCTCTTGAGATTACTCTTCATCGTGATGACCCTCTTAGTGATACAACTAAAATTTTTAACACTGACGATTACACTTTAGGAACACCTCCAACTAACCCAGATGTAGCTGATATTGGACCACATGGTGTCTATCCGACAAATTATGTTGAATTTTTAGCTGCCTCTGTTACAACTTCCAATCCTTACCCTGTGCAAAATTACGTCCCTTACGATGAAGAAGGTACCAGCCTCTATGGGCAAATTTTCAAATTCAATGTTACCACTACTTATGATATTGTTCATTTTGATGCTTTTGGATTCTATGAAGATGTCGATGGTAGCCTGATAAATGCTCCTTTCTCGCACGACGGTGAAACTTCTGTTCCAGAACCGGCTACATTGTTATTATTTGGAATAGGTTTAGGAGCCGGTTACTTGAGAAAGAAATTTAAATAAAATTTCGTATAAAATATCCCCTTATCAAAAAATGCGGTTCAATTTATGAATCGCATTTTTTGTTTATACATTTTTTCAGAAAATCATTGACGAATTCTATCTTTCATAAGACATTAGAGCTGTAAACACCATAACATTTAGGAAATATTATTTGTTCTAAATTATGAAATACTCAAACTTTGTTCATCTTCATACACATAGCCAATATTCTCTGCTCGACGGTGCTTGTCGGTTAGATGATGTTATTGAGGTTGCAAAAGAATATAAAATGCCCGCTTTGGCTATTACTGACCACGGAAACATGTTTGGAGCCATTGAATTCTACATCAAAGCAAAATCTGCCGGAATTAAACCTATTATAGGTTGTGAAACATACGTTGCCGCAGGTAGCCGCTTTGATAAAAAACCTTCCAGCAAATACCCTGACGGCGGTTTTCATCTAGTTCTTTTAGTAAAAAATGAAACTGGTTATCGAAATTTGATGAAACTTTCAAGTATGGCTTTTCTTGAAGGATTTTACTACCGCCCTCGCATTGACAAGCAAATATTAAAAGAATATTCCGATGGTCTTATTGCAACCTCTGCCTGCCTGAAAGGTGAAGTTAATTGGCACTTGCTAAATGGTGATACAGAAACAGCCGCCTCAACAGCCAGAGAATATCTGGAAATATTCGGCGAAGGTAATTTCTTTCTGGAACTCCAGAATCATGGGTTGGAAAAAGAACAAATACTAATTCCAAAAATTGATGCTATTGCCCGCGAAACAGGAATACCTTTAGTTGTTACAAATGATTGCCACTATTTAAATCAAAAAGATGCCGAAGCACACGATGCTTTACTTTGTATTCAAACCGGAAAATTTGTTTCTGATAATAACCGGATGAAATATAATTCCGACCAGATTTATTTCAAGTCAGCCGATGAAATGGAACATCTTTTTGGTGATTTCAAAACTGCTCTTGAAAACACAGTTAAAATAGCCGAAAAATGTAATTTAGAGTTAGAGCTTGGTAAATTAAAACTCCCTATATTTCCCATACCAAAATCATTTGCTAACGAAGATAAATTTTTAAGACATCTCTGCGAAGAGGGTCTCAATGAACGATACGCTGAAATTACAGAAGAAATCACCCAACGGCTTGATTATGAGCTTAATATAATCAGGCAAATGGGTTACGCCGGGTATTTTATGATTGTGAAAGATTTTTGCGATTATGCCAAACAAAAAAAGATTCCAGTCGGTCCGGGACGTGGCTCTGCCGCTGGTTCGCTGGTATCTTATTGCTTAAAAATTACCAACGTTGATCCTATAAAATTCGGGCTTCTGTTTGAACGTTTTCTGAATCCGGAACGAATTTCTATGCCAGATATTGATATTGATTTTTCTGATCGCGGACGAGAACAGATTATCCAATATGTTATTGAAAAGTATGGAAAAGATAATGTCTGCCAGATTATTACTTTTGGCACAATGGCTGCCAGAGGAGTTATCCGTGATGTTGGGCGTGTTCTAAGCATCCCTTACGGTGAAGTTGATGAAATTGCCAAGATGATTCCCGAAGGACCCGGAGTAACTTTAAAGGCGGCTCTAAAAAAGGTTCCCGAATTAAAAGAATTACAAGAAAAAGACCCAAAAATAAATAAACTTCTAAGTTATGCCCAGACATTAGAAGGACTTGCCCGCCACTGCTCAACTCACGCCGCCGGAGTCGTTATCGCCCCATCCGCCTTGACCAATTATGTCCCTTTGTTTAAAGGTTCCAAGGACGAAATAACAACTCAGTATGATATGAAAATGGTCGATCGAATCGGTTTGCTCAAAATGGATTTTTTGGGACTGCGGACACTTACTGTTATTGATGACACACTACGGCTGGTAAAAGAGAATCATGGTAAAGAAATAGATATTGACAATGTCCCTCTTGATGATTCCGAAGTATATAGAATATTTGCCCGAGGTAATACAATTGGTGTTTTTCAGTTTGAGTCATCCGGTATGCGTGATTATCTTCGCAAATTAAACCCCACTACTTTTACTGATATTACAGCAATGAATGCTCTTTATCGCCCCGGTCCTTTGGACTCGGGAATGATAAATACTTATATAGAGTGCAGACATGGTCAGAAAAAAATTGAATTTCTTCATCCGGTTCTCAAAGAAATTTTAGGTGATACTTATGGTGTCATTGTGTTTCAGGAACAGGTTTTAAAAATTGCTAATAATCTTGCCGGATACTCATTAGGCAAAGCAGATTTACTTAGAAAAGCTATGGGTAAAAAAGATGCCAACCTCATGGCACAACAGAAAAAGGAATTTTTAGAAGGAGCGGATAAGAAAAAAATTGACCGTAAAATTTCAGAAGAAGTTTTCAATCAAATCGAGACATTTGCCCGCTATGGATTTAATAAAGCCCACTCTACCTGTTACGCTTTTATTGCTTATCAAACAGCTTGGTTGAAATATTACTATCCGCAAGAATTTATGGCTGCCTTAATGACATCGGAAATAAATTCTGCCGACCGAATTTACACTATGCTTGAAGAATGTAAACGAATGGGAATAGAAGTTCTTCCGCCTGACATCAATGAATCCGGTGTTGATTTTTCTGTTTTAGATAAAAAAATTAGATTCGGGTTGAAAGCTGTCAAAAATGTTGGGGAAAATCCAGCCAAGGCTATTGTTGACTCAAGAGAAAAAGAAGGGAAATACTCAAACTTGCCGGATTTGGTTACTAAGTTGCCACTTAGATCAATAAATAGACGCACCCTTGAATCATTAATATCCGCCGGAGCTTGCGACAATCTTGACGGAGGACGTGCCGCCAAACACAAAGCAGTGGAAAGTATGCTTGAATATGCTCATAAAATTACCGCACATTCAAACAGCCACGACCTGTTTGCATCCGGTGGTGCTGTTATTAAGAGAGTTGCACCGCCTTTACCAGAAGTTAATGACTGGAGCAAATCTGAAAAATTAAATCATGAAAAAGAAATGCTTGGTTTTTATATCTCCGGACATCCATTAGATACTTATCGTGACACTATAATTTCATTTACTACTCATTCATTAGGGAATATTGGCGAAGTTACCGATGGCAGGGAAGTTACTGTCGGAGGAATTATTGCCAATGTCAAAAAAATGACTGACAAAAAAGGCAATCTAATGGCGTTTGTAACTCTGGAAGATTATAACGGAACCGTGGAACTAATTATCTTTTCAAAGTGTTATGATAAAAATAAAGATTTTATCGAAGAAGATCAGATGGTTTTGATAACCGGACGGGTCTCCACCAGAGAAGAGGAAGCGGCTAAAATAATTGTTTCGGAAGTTATTGCACTAAACAAACTTACGGAAAATTTCAACTGCCAGCTGGTCATCAAAGTATCTGAGAATAATACCGATAAAATGATAAATGATGCAATTAATTATTTGGAAAATTATAAAGGACAAACTCCTGTTATGTTTGCTGCAACTATTAGTAGCTCTGAAGTGTATATAAAATCAAAGAGGTATTCGGTCGATATTGATTTGGAAATGCTTCGGAAACTAAAGGAGTTATTAGGTGAATCAAGTGCCTATCTTAGACCGATGGGCAAATAGTAAACTTAGGTATTGGAAAACATTATGAGCAATTTGAGAAATTCTTCTGTTAAATTTTTTAGTCTGATTCTGGCTGTTGTTTGTTTCATTTTATTAATAGGTGTAACAATTTCTGCAGAAGGAGTAAAAACAAATGATTCAAAAGAAATCACATGGCACGCCTATGACAAAGGATTAAAACTGGCTAAAGAAAATGATAAACAAATAATTATAGATTTTACTGCCAAATGGTGCAGATGGTGCAAAGAGATGGAACGAAAAACTTTTATTGACCCTCAAGTTGTTAAAACCATGAATGAAAATTTTGTGGCGGTAAGAGTCGATGGGGACTCACAAAAAGAACTTGATATTAGTGGCTACAATATAACCGAACAACAATTAACCAAACAGGAATTCAGAGTTACCGGATTTCCTGCTTTTTGGTTTTTAGAATCTGACGGAACAAAAATTGGACCTATCAAAGGTTATAAGCCTGCTGAACAATTTTTATCGGTATTGAATTATGTAAAAGACAGAAAATATGATACAACCCAAACAAAACAAAAAACCCAAAATAAAGAAAATTAATTATCATCAAGGATTTATTATGTTTAAAAAACTAACTTTGTTACTTGCCACTTTATTAGCTTTATTTACATTGTTGAACTGTGGAGCGGACTCTGAAAGTAAAACCGATGTTGCTAAACTAAACACAAAATCAGCAACCCAAACAAAAACTGCCGTTGCCAGTTTTTCTGCATCTGATTTAAACGGTACTGTCCATCAATCATCGGAGTGGATTGGCAAACAACCGGTTGTAATAAATTTTTGGGGTACATGGTGTCCGCCATGCCGGCGTGAGATTCCTGAACTAGTAAAACTTTATGATGAATATCGTGATAAGGGAGTAGAAATTGTCTCTCTGGCGGTAAGAGACACACCGGAAAAAGTTGATAAATTTACTCAAGCTAATAATATGAATTGGGTAATGTTAATGGGCGATATCCAGATTTTACAAGCGATGAAAGCTACAAGGGGCGTTCCAACTACTATTTTCTATGACAAAGATGGAAACGAAAAATTCAGGTTTGTGGGAGCCAGAGATTACAATACTTTTAAACAAGCTTTTGAATCAATTATCTAATATAAAGATAAAAGATATCAAATGTGGTAGGAT
>JAYEHE010000060.1:0-5286 GCA_034659415.1 Candidatus Zixiibacteriota bacterium
ATTGGTTTTCCTGTAAAAATTTTTCTTTCTACTGTCACCTTTTTTACTATAGAAAATTTCATCATGAACAGAAGAACCATACATTCCGGAAGATTTTAATCCCAAACCTATCTCAACAGATTTAACTGATTGAATAGACATCAAAGCCTGTGCCAAATTACCTTCCAGCCGTTTGAACCATTGAGTATAACTACCCAGTCCAACCGGAAGCCCCCTTACAATTACTTCAACCACCCCGCCAAGAGAATCTTTTTTCTCTTTTGCTGTTTTAATGGCATTTATCATTTCCCCTGCAATATCTGTGTCAACGCATCTTACTTCGGATTTTTCCACAAGAGCATTAAATTCTTCAATATTTTTAACCTCAGGTTTTGTTTTTATTTGCACAGTTCCAATCTGAACTACATGCGATGCAAACTTAATCTCAAATTCTTCTAAAAAAATACGAGCAACAGAACCCACAGCAACTCTTACGGCTGTTTCTCTCGCCGATGCTCTTTCTAAAATATTCCGTAAATCTTTTTGATTAAATTTTATCCCACCTGAAAGATCAGCATGCCCCGGTCTTGGCGTTTGAGTATCGTAAGCTAATTTGTTTTCTTTTAAACTTAAATTTTCTGCAATCGGATTAATCGGGTCCATGATTTTAGTCCAATTTTTCCAATCATCATTTTTAATAACTAAAGTTATCGGGCTACCAAGTGTAACACCGTTTCTAACACCAGAAACAATTTCAACTGTATCTGTTTCTATTTTCATTCGACCGCCACGACCATACCCTTTTTGACGACGAGACAGCTGGTAATTTATTTTTTCGATATTGATATTGAAGCCGGCTGGAACACCCTCGACAATTGCTGTCAGTTGGGGTCCATGTGATTCACCTGCCGTAAGATAATTAAACATAGATATAAATTATATGTTTTTGAACAACTGGTCAATCTTTATTCGGCAGTTTCCATAACATTGTTTTCGGCTTGCCACGATGTATCTCCGGACATATTTTCCATCCGTTTTTCAATTTTATCATCAAGATTCATAGCCTTTGAGACATTATAAAATTTGACTTTATCAATTGGAGAGATTTCTTTCATCTCATCCAAAACAGCCACAATTTTCCTTGTAGCTTTATCTATAGTATCCAATGTCACAGGAAGTTGTTCAATTATTCTATCGGTTTTATCTCTTTCATTTAACATTCTCATAAGCTGAGAACGTCCATAAATCGCCATCACAGCATTATTAACATAATGTGAAAGAGTAGCCATAGCAATATTCTTAGCCTCTATAGCACCTTTGCTACGCTCTTCATCAAGTAATTTCTTGCTCAATTCCTGACGTTCCTGGAACAATTTTTCAACGGTCAAATATGTGTGCCAAATCTCCTGATTGGCTTTGACTAACATATTTTCATGATCTCCAATATCAACACCCAAAAACTTACTCATCTCCAAAGAATCTTTTAATAAGGAACCAGAAATTTGATCAATATCATCAGTATTCATTCCAAGCTTAGAGGCAAGATATTTTATAGATACTAATTTTTCTTCCAAGTTTTGTTGAAAACCTGAAAAATTATCTGTGCTCATGTGAACAGCTAATTTTACAATTAGTGTTAATTGATCATTTGATTCAACATTGTAATTATGATGATCTGCTATTGACTCTATAACATATTTAGGTAAACGCCATGATTTCCCTAAATACATCCCGACTTCACAATGATCAATTCCAAACACTTCTATTTCAGCATCAGTATGTTTTTTAAATCCATCAGCTAATTTTAAAACTTTACGGTATCCCTCAGGATAATGATGCAATAAAAACATCAACCCAACATCATTCATTAAACCGGCAATCATAACTTCTTCTGGAGCAGGATGTCCTACTTTGCGAGCAATTTTATCACATGCCGCCGCAATGGATAAAACATAAGTGAAAAATTCAATTTGATCTACACCTGATTTCTTTGCTACCACTTCTGGATGAAAAATTGATGCTGATAACATCATACATTTGACAGTTGTTACGCCTAATCTTTGCACAGCTTGATGAACCGTTTTGATTTCACTAATAGTTTGATAAAGAGGTGAATTAGCAATTTTTAATAACCTTGCAGTAAGAGAGGCATCTTTTAGAATAATTTTTGCTAAAACATCCGCAGAATAATCTTCTTTCCCAACTTCTTCCAATACTTCAGATAAAACCTGAGGTAAAGAGAGAAGATTTTTATTGTTCTTCAATTCATGAATTATTGTTATTTTATCCATTTGTTGCCTTTCATCTTTTCAATATAGAATATCGGCAGTAAACAGATAAGAATTAACTATTTAGAGCAATTATGATAAAGAATTTGACGCAACTGAGGATTTGATCATATCAGTTAGTTGTTCTATCCTAAATGGCTTATATAAAACATTGGTAATGCCTGATTTAGATAGTTGTTCAGAATCTAATTTTGCTTCCCAACCGGTAAGTAAAATTATTGGTGTGTAGGGACTGAATTTTCTAATTCTACTTGAAACTTCCAACCCTGAAATTCCAGGCATAGCTAAATCAGTAAATATTATATCAAATTTCTTGTTTTCCGCATACATGACACCTTCTGACCCTGACTGAGTTGTCTGAATATCATAATCCAAAGAGCGACACATAGCGGTTAGAAGTTCCAAAATTATCGGCTGATCATCAATAGCCAATACTTTTATTCTTTTACTTCTACTTTGAGAAAGAGTATCAGGCTGACTCGCAAGAGGAAATTTGAATGACAAATAAGAAGGAGTTGAACTATACTTATCAAAAGTATATTTACAATTTTCATCAAGATAATTAAGATAAGTTTCAGAAGGCCTGTATTTCAGAACTTCATCAGGGTTCATATATTTACCAAATGCCGCCACTTCCTCAACCGGAGGAAAATTTTTACGATGGTGAGAAATGTCCAAGTATAAAAAATTATCTTTTTCGTAACTGTTAATAGATATTATCTCATCATCCAAAGCAAAAGCTGAGAACCTATTAAGGGTTTCTTCAAAAAGATTCCGTAGATTTTCGTTTGTAAAATTTATTTTACTTTCAGATTTAAAATCTAATAATACCTCTTTAGGAGAACCACCAATCATATGTAAAGAATCTGAGATATGATTTTTTTTCAGGCTTTCCTTAATTATGACTCTAATATCTGTTTGATTATCATCAGACTCTATTTCTATTAAACTACTATCATTACTTTTATCTGAAAATTGACTTATAGTTTTTTTCAGATACCTTGAGGCTTGCTCAATTTCAGTAATAATACTTCGAAATTGGTTTTTTATTTCCCCTGAGATATCATCCCTATCTAATGCTAACTCAGCATTCCCAATGACCGCTGAAAGATGATGATTGATTTGATTGGAGAACTGCCCAAAATTTGAATTATTAAATCCGTCAAGTTCCTTTGCTGTTTGCTTGTAATACAGATAATCAATCGTTAATCCTGTAGAATAAAGATCAACAGCAAGAGAGATAAGTCTCTCCAATTCGAGTAATTCTTCTTCATTTGATTCAAAGATTGAAATCATTAATGCACCGATAATTTGTCCACCTTTATTTATTGGACAAATCGCCATAAACTGCGGCAATCCTCTCTCGCCAAATATCCTCAAAAATGAATCTTTATTTTGGCTATTATATGAATCCAATGATTCACTAATACTATTTGTCCCCTTTAGAATAACCGTCTGCAATGTTGAAACAGCTTTACCTAATTCCCCCTCGCCGGGATATAAAACTAATTCCTGATTTTGAGTATTTAATTCATGTTCTGTCTTTATCAATTTAAAAGAACCATCATCAAGTTTTTCAAAAGGAATATAAATTGATTTAGCCGGTAAAAATTTCTTCAATTTATCAATAATATAATCCGGTCTTTTCTCAAATTTCTCAATTTCATTTATTTTAAGTAATTTAATAATCTGCTCAAAACCTTTACGGCGGTTTATATTAAGTTTTGTACTATCGACTAACTTAAGAACAATCTTTGAAAATTGAGCAATTACATCTAATCCTTTTAACTCAAAATCAGAAACATTAAGAGGAGCGCCATCCTTTCTAAAAAGAAGTGCAACAGATTTACCTTCATTATGGAATGGATAAATTAAGGACGACAAAATAATCCGTTTAATTCCATCATCTGAAGTTGTTTCCTGATTTATTATAAGCGGTTTATTTTTGCCAAGAGCATCAATCAAAGCAGTACGATAATTTTCTGAAAGATTCAATAATGGTTCACTTCCGGAAAGAAAAGATAAAACTCCGTTACTTAAATTATAGATATGAACCGAGCTACAATCAGCAAAACCAACCAACTGTTGGCAAATTGAATTTAATGGTTCAGAAGTTTTCAACTGTGATGTCATTTTAAGAATTTTATTAACAAATGCTGTTGTTTCTTCTTTTTGTGCGTTCTTCTCTTTAATCGCTTTGTTATACTCACGGCTTAGTCGGGCAGTTTTGATTTTCTCTGCCAACCAATTCGCAACCGGATATAAATATTTAATTTCTGTATTCCCGAAATAATTACTTCTTTCTGAAAGTAATATAATACCACCAATTTTTTCAGTCCCTGATATAAATGGTATTACAAGCGATGACTTAAAGCGAGATTCGGTTATGTTTCCTTCCGCCGACATAAACTTAAATTCACCGGTCAACATCGGCTCCCCAATATCAATAGTCTGGCTTACTATATTTCGTCTTAGAGGATATCTTTCTAATTGGGCGGTTTCTTTTTGAGTTAATCCGACCGATGCGGTTAGAACAAATTCCTTGCGAAGTCGATTTATTAGAAAAATTCCTCCAGAGGATTCCGGAAGATGTGAGACTATCTCTTTTATACTAATATTTAATAATTCCAATAAATGATATGGTTCGTTCGCATCTTTTTGCAAATTGGTAAGAATAGAAACCTTTTGAGAAATTTGCTCAATCTCCTCTTTCCTGATTTGCCAATAATCCGCATAAAAAGATAAAGCTACAATTAGTAAAAATACTGAAACCAACAATATAAATATTTGTGCTAAATCTATATAAAAATATGCTTCCTTGAGAAACCATTCTTGATATACTGATAACTGCTTGACAGATTGCCAGAGTGTAACTGAAACTAATAAGATACCGGATAAAATGAATTGGTACCTACCTGGTAAATCCCGATTCTTAGTATATTGTAATCTGATATAAAGAAATATAAAAGACACCAACAATACTATTGGAATAATAATTGTGAGACCAAAACTGCCCATC
>JAYEHE010000061.1:0-5273 GCA_034659415.1 Candidatus Zixiibacteriota bacterium
TGTCAAACCTCTCTTTGAATTCTCTGGTGCTTGTAGCGGATGTGGTGAGACACCGTATGTTAAATTAATGACCCAGCTATTTGGAGATCGTGCCATTTGTGCCAATGCTACGGGATGCAGTTCTATTTATGGCGGTAATCTGCCTACAACTCCGTTTTGTCAGCGTTCCGATGGTCGAGGACCGACATGGTCCAACTCTCTGTTTGAAGACAACGCTGAATTTGGAATGGGGATGCGTCTTACTGCTGACAACCTTAGGAATTATGCCTTGTTATTGGTAAACAAATTTGTCCCCGATATGTATGATGAATTAGCCAATGCCCAGCAACTCATTCAAGAAGACGTCGAGACGCAAAGAACAAGAGTTGAAAAATTGAATTCTAAACTGAATACTCTTACTGAAAATGATGAAATCAATGCTCTAAAAAGCATCACTAATTTCCTTGTTAAAAAATCAGTCTGGGTAATTGGTGGTGATGGCTGGGCTTATGATATCGGTTTTGGCGGGCTTGACCATGTCTTAGCATCAGGTAAAAATGTAAACATGCTTGTTTTAGACACTGAAGTTTATTCCAACACTGGTGGACAAATGTCTAAGGCTACTCCAAGAGGTGCTACTGCAAAATTTGCCGCCGCTGGTAAACCGCTACCTAAAAAAGACCTCGGACTAATGATGATGTCTTATGGCAATGTCTATATAGCCCAGGTTGCATTAGGGTCAAGTCATAACCAAACCGTAAAGGCTATGGTTGAAGCTGAGAAATATGATGGACCTTCGCTGATTCTCGCTTACAGCCATTGTATTGCTCACGGTATTGATATGTCTCATGGATTAACAAATGAAGATAATGCAGTCAAATCAGGCCACTGGCTTTTATATCGTTATAATCCGGCTTTATTGGAACAAGGCAAAAATCCTCTTCAATTGGATTGTAAAGAACCTTCAATTACATTTGAAGATTATGCCGGTGTCGAAACCAGATTTAGATCCCTCAAAGTTAAAGACAAAGATAGATATGAATCTTTAATGAAATTGGGGCAACAGGATTGTGACCGTCGCTGGAATCTATACCGTCAATTAGCTAAAATGGATTATTCCATTATAAATGGTGATAAATAGTCATATATTTTAGATTGGTATAAATTGAAGGCGGATTTATTCAAATCCGCCTTTTTTATTCATATTTCACACTAAAAAATCAAGAATTCTGCTATTTTCTCCGATAATAAAATAAACAAAATTTTGTAATTATTGGAGGTTTTATGCGTTTTTTAAATTTAGTAATCGTGCTTTTGGTTCTGCTTTTTGCTTTTTCAATTGTTTCTGCTGATACTAATGCTGAACAGGAATTATTGGATAAATATCTAAAAAAGATTAATAAAGTTGACAATTTCAAAAAACTCGGATGGCTGAGTGCTACTTTTCAACTGGATAGGATTAATCGCAATAATAACTATAATGATTTCACTAATTATGAATCACAAAATTTTTCTAACACAAATCTTTCATGGCTGAATACTGCCTCATCGTTTGGGCTTGAAGTAGGTATGATTTTCAACGATAAAATTGCATTCTCTTTAGGAGGAGAATATTGGCTTAAATTTGGTGAGAACCAATCGGGTAGTTTCGATTACACAAATTCTTCCGGTGCAGATATCACAGTTACAGATTTAAAATCGGAAATGTCAATTTGGGGCATTAATACTTCAATTAGTTATTATCTCAGTAATCCACCTACTATAACTAATCATATAGATGCTTTAGCTTGGAGGGTTGTTGGATTAGTCGGTTATTACCAAGTAAATTGGGATCTTTGGGATGGGTATCAAACCACCAATTTGATTACCGCTACATATTCCAATTCTAATGTTACTCATAAAGGCTCAGCGCCCGGATTTTCTCTCGGTATGGGTTTAGATTACCCCTTGAATATAATAGGGTTAAATGCCGGACTTGATTTTTCTTATTTTTACCTGAACTTTAAAAATGTCGCCTGGTATAATAATTTAGACCAGGAAATAGTGGCAACATATACTACCTCACCTGATAGCAGGGTTAACCTTGATTTTTCAGGGTTTAGAGGTAAAATTGAATTAAAACGCTATTTCAGCTGGTAAAATTACCAACTATTATTTGACAGGTAATTAAATAAATATATCTTAGTTGAAATGAAATTTTAGAATTGGAGATTAACTTGAAAAAGAATTTAAAAGTACTAAGTCTGATAACAATTACTTGTCTTATCTTTATAGTCCAACCAGTTTTTTCACAAAATAAGTTACCGGCTGATAAAGCCGGTACTATCGGTCAACTAACTGGTAAGATTGCCTTCATTCGAGATGGCAATATATGGACAATGAACGCCAATGGCGAAAATCAAATGAAGGTTTCTGAGACCACAAATGCTACCGGACGTTTGAGCTGGTCTCCGCAAGGTGATAAAATTATTTTTACCCGAAGCGGCTCAATAGACCTTAAGGGTCCTGACATGCTCGGCGGCAACCATAAAGTTTATGACCTCTTTATTGCATATCCTGACTCTGCCATAAATGGTAATTCAATGTATTGGTACCGTTATTCTAATGACCTTGGAAGTCGTGATCCTGAATGGCAAGCAGACGGCACTATTCTTTTTTGGAAAGATTTACATGCCAATCAAGCTAATGCCGTTATGCCCAATTACCAAATCTGTACTATGGATAAGAATGGCGATAATATCAATATTTTAAGAAAAGACTGGCAGAATATGACCGATGAATTCTTGGTAGCTCCTTCTATGAATACTAATGGCGATTTAGCATTTGTTGCTTTCTTTGAGATGAAATTTCAGGGTCTTGTTGTTCTTTCGCAAACGGATATTATGACTGACATGGAAATTATCAAAAAGTCGGCAAGAAAAAGTCTTAAAAAAGTTGCACCTGTCTGGTCACCGGACAACAAATGGATTGCTTATGTCAAAAATGATTTGAATTCTAATGGTTTATATATCACCAATAAAGATTTAACCGAAGATTATCTTGTTTTTGCACCTCCTGTCAGCACTTATATTTCAGCAACCCCCCCTTCATTCTCACCTGATTCCAAATGGATAACTTTTTCTTCGACTGATGGTGCTATCTGGATTGTTGACATTACCGGCAACGGTGCTCGCCGGCTGACCCCGCCAGGAATAGACAAATCACCTGCATGGTCACAAGAATAAATATTTGATTTTAAACAATTAAAAAGCTCGTCAATGGCGGGCTTTTTTTGTGAGTATTTCCTAAGACTTCTACTGCACAACAGACAACATAAAAAATTATATTTTTCATCTTTTAATCATTCTAATAGCTTCTTGACGTTTGCATTTCTTAATACGTTATTACATAAGTTGAAAAAATATAAGTATGCGAGCATTGTAATTTTGAATAAATTGAGCTTTCTGAAATTATTTGACACATCATTAATTTCTATAACAAAATTTTTCTGTTTACTATTTATACTTTTTTTAATATTTGAAACACCTTTTTCTCGTGAAATGACTCCTCCAAATGAATCAAAATCATCTGACATCTCTTCAATTTCATTATCTGCTCCATGTGTTGGATATAGCAACATTGGTAAAATACAACTTGTCATCAATAATAATGGTACTTTCGGACAGGGGAATTATCTTAACCGCAGTGGTGAATCAATTTTAGACTGCCTTACTGGAGAACACATGGGACCAGGTTTAGAATTCCCTAATGATTCTCGATTAGATTACCTCAAACTAATTCAATACTGGTTTGGTGCTATAGTTGATAGAGATACATTAGTATCTACTGCTATAAATGAAGATTCGTGGTACAGAAATGCAGCTCCTGAATTATTTACAGATCCATCCTTCCCGAATATTTCTTATCATTCCACAATTGATCCTGATCCATTTTACCAGGAAGGTGCTTTATCGGAACAGGATTATACCGCCGTATTTAATGACACTCTACACAAATTGTCCTATGATTATTTAACCTACAGTTTTCATAAACCTTTAAAAATAGAGATTATCCAAAAAACACATTCATGGTCATATCCTTATACTGAGGATTTTGTTATTTTTGATGTTAATGTTAGAAATATCGGTGATAACATATTAAAAGATTTTTATTTGGGATTGTCTGTTCAACCTTCGGTTTCTCTTTACATAAAAGCTCCCCGAGCACTTGATGAAATTGCTGGATTTTTAAAAGACCACGACTCTTATGAAGGATGTGGTTATAAAGATACTTTGAATATGGTATGGTTTGCAGATAACGATGGAGATCCATTTAATGGTGAGTTTATTAATCAAACTGTATGGATAGAAGATGGGTTTATAGTTGAAGGAAATAATGTTACACCAAATTCCGAGCCGTTTAAATCTGTTCCGCATGGAATTGGAATAAGATTTATTGATAATAAAATCAAACTTGAAGATAT
Source organism: Candidatus Zixiibacteriota bacterium (assembly GCA_034659415.1). GTDB lineage: Bacteria > Zixibacteria > MSB-5A5 > GN15 > FEB-12 > QNAD01. Next base: position 4,442 of record JAYEHE010000061.1, read on the forward strand.
CAGCTTTAACTGGTGGATTAATTGGTATTATGAAAAATTTGGACCTCGTCGTATTAATGAAAATTTACCACATGCTATCAAACCTCTTGTAAATACAGCCTATGGCGACAAAACCAAATTCCACCTATTAAGTAATAAAGAAATAGATTACGATGTTTCCGATATTGGACTTATTAAACATATGAACTCAATCTGGCAGACTCCAACAGACCAGGAAATCAATTTATTTGGCAAAGGTGCTTTGGGAAATCAATCATGGCGTAAAGGTGATTTTGTTTTTTCGAGAGGTCCATATAACATTCCCCCTAATACTTCAATGGATTTTGTTTTTGCTGTTATTGCCGGAGAAAATCTTCATCGGATACCCTATAATATCAATAATCTTCCTGATGACCCTTTGACTTTTAAGTCTAATCTGGATTTCTCAGATTTAGCACGCAACTCTATGTGGGCGGCTTGGATATATGATAATCCTGGAGTTGATACGGATGGTGATGGTTATTTTGGCAAATATAGAATTTGTAATTTCGATTCTGTTCTAACAGATTCAGGATGGGTGGTAACTTTAGCTGAAACAACATTTTATGAAGGTGACGGAATTCCAGATTGGCGAGCCGCCGGTCCACCTCCACCCCCTGCATTTTGGGCTGAGCCGTTATTAAATGGGATAAGAGTTCGCTTTAACGGAACTGAATCTGAGACTGAAGAAGACTTCATGACTGGAAAAGTTGACTTCGAAGGTTATAATGTTTGGATTGGAAGAGATGACCGAGAGTCAAGCTTGTCTATCGTTGCTACTTACGATAGAGAAAATTATGATAAATATGTCTGG